>DDQB01000041.1:0-9869 GCA_002342505.1 Acidaminococcaceae bacterium UBA2453 | reverse complement strand
ACGCACCGAAGCGTTCGCGACGTCTTATGAAGGCGGCGCCACCCGGGCGCATAAATTCTAGTTTCATTTTTCTCTATGCATCACTTTCATAAACGCTTCCATCTTCGCCGCGTCTTTCACACCTTCCGTCTCAATTCCGCCGGACACATCCACGCCGTAAAAGTTGGTGCGCAGTTTTTCGTCCGCCTGTACTTCGCGGACAATCGCAGCAACGTTTCCTGCGTCCAGTCCCCCCGCAAGGAAAAACGGTTTATCAATAGGCAGCCCTTTTAATAAGGAAAGGGAGAAGGTTTTGCCTGTACCCCCGTATACGTCTGGAGCAAATGTATCAAACAGGTAGTAATCTGCCAGCCGCGCCTGAGCCAGAAGATTGAGATTTGTCTGCCGCGCCGTTTCTTGATCCGGCCCTCGTTCAAAAAGCCGCACATTACACTGCGGAACTTTTGCATTGGATCGTACTGCATTTTCCTGCTCCGGCTGCAATCGGATTGCTTTGATGACCTTAGCCTCTGTCAGCGTTTTCAGTTTCGCGATGTACGCCGCGTTTTCGTCCCCGTGCAGCTGCAGCAGATCTGCAAGGCCTGCATTTGCCAGGGAAGCGGCTTCTTCCACCGGCATATTTACAAGGACGGCTACCGTTTTAACTTCCTTATTTAATAGCTCCCGAAAGGCTGCGACCTGCTCTGCCGTAACCTGCCGCCTGCTTCTGGCAAACACAAATCCGGCATAATCCGGTTGCAGCCGGTTCACTGCCTCTATGTCTTCCACTCTTCGTAAGCCGCAGAATTTTACTTTAATCATCTTGTTCTTACCGCGTCGTCTTCCCCTGAACAAAGGGGCGATGCGCTCCCTTTTCCTGTTTACGGTGTATCCGTATTTGCAGCACCGCAACACGCTGCATGCTTTGTTTTGCAAAATGTGAAGCGCCTGTTACATAACGGAAACGCTGTCTGCATGAGTATCTCTTATGCCTGCCGCAGCCGCCGCAGCATTGCTTCCGGGTCCCCGCTTCGCATTAACGTCTCCCCGATCAGCACGCCGTTGAAGCCGGCCGCTTTCAGTCGGGCAATGTCTGCTTCCGTCCGGATACCGCTTTCTGCCACACTGATCCTGCCTGCCGGAATCTCTTTCCGCAAGTTCAGGCACGTGCCTAGATCCACGGTAAAGTCCTTCAGGTTACGATTGTTGATGCCAATGATCTGCGCCCCGCTTTTCAGTGCCATTTCTATTTCTGCAGTATCGTGAGTCTCCACCAGCACATCCAGCCCCACGCTTTCCGCCGCCAGCCGGAACTCCTCCAGCTCTGCCTGGGATAAGATGGCACAGATCAGCAGTATCGCGTCGGCTCCCAGCACTTTCGCTTCATAAATCTGGTAGACGCTGACGGTGAAGTCCTTCCGCAGTACCGGCAGGGATACATGTTCCGCGATTTCCTGCAGATACCTGTCTGCACCAAGGAAATAGTCCGGTTCCGTCAGGCAGGATATCGCAGCCGCTCCGCCTCTTTCGTATGCCTGCGCAATTTCCAGGAAGGGAAATTCCGGGGCGATCAGCCCTTTGGAGGGAGATGCCTTTTTACATTCACAGATAAAATTCAGTCCCGGCTGCCGCAGGCTTTCGGCGAAACTGCGTTCCGCTTTATGGAGCTGCTCCGCTTCATCCCGTACCGCCGCCAGGCTTTTCTGTTTTTCCAGTGTTGCGACCCGGGCTCTTGCCGCCGCCGCCAATGTATCCAAAATCACAGTCCCTGCGTCCTCTTTTCCAATCTTTATTACATCTGTTCATACGCTCGTCAGCAACCACAGTTTAATCGCAGCCAGAATCTTTCTTGCCAGATTGCTTTATACCATGGCTGGCTTCATCAGATTGTCGTTCAAACTCCCTGCTCCGGACGATTGCTTGCCTCTACAAACTTCTCCAGTGTTTCCAGTGCCTTTCCCGAATCGATCAGCTCAGCCGCCAGCGCCACGCCATCTTTCATATTGCCAGCCTTGCCGCCGATGTAAAGAGCCGCCCCCGCGTTCAACAGCACGGCATTGCGCTTGTGCCCATTCTCCCCCTGTAGAATATTGCGGGTGATCTGCGCATTTTCTTCCGGCGTGCCGCCTCGCAGTTCTTCCTTGCTGCAACGGGTAAAGCCAAACTCTTCAGGCGTGATGGTGTAGGATTTATACCATCCGTCCTGAATTTCACAGATGGTAGTAGGAGAGCTCAGAGAAATTTCATCCAGCTTATCCTCTCCATACACTACCATGCCCCGTTTTACGCCCAGGCTTGTCAGTACCCGTGCCAGAGGCTCTGCCAGGTAGCCGTCGTACACGCCTAACAGTTGCATGGTAGGAGAAGCCGGGTTTGTCAGGGGTCCCAGAATGTTGAATACAGTCCGGAAGCCCAGTTCTTTACGAATCGCGCCCACATATTTCATGGATGTGTGATACTTCTGCGCAAAGAAGAAGCACATGCCTACCTCCTTCAACAGTTCCTTACACCGTTCCGGGCTCTGGCTGATGTTGACCCCCAGTGCTTCCAGGCAGTCCGCCGTGCCGCACAGGGAAGAAGCCGCCCTGTTTCCGTGCTTGGCCACTTTCATTCCCCCTGCCGCCGCAACCAGAGCGGAAGTTGTGGAAATGTTGAAGCTCTGGGCGTTGTCGCCGCCAGTGCCGACAATTTCAAACACATCCATCCCGGTCTCCACCTTGGTAGCATGAGCCCGCATGGCCGCAGCGCAGCCGGCAATCTCATCCGTAGTTTCCGCCCGGGCGCTCTTCGTAGAAAGCGCCGCCAGAAACGCAGCGTTCTGCGTAGCCGACGTTTCTCCGCTCATGATCTCGTTCATCACAGTGTAAGCTTCTTCGTAACTCAGGTCCTCTTTGCTTACAATTTTAACAATGGCTTCCTTAATCATAATAAAAATCCCCCTCATGGCCTTTTATAATTTTTTATTTAATAGCTATCTTTTACCGATTGTAGCATAGGCTGTTAACCGTGTCCCCCCGCCCGCTCAGCATGCCGGTTACTGTCCGGAATCACAGGACATACAGACTGGTAAAACACCATACAAAAAACCTGTCCTCGTTTTCACAAGGACAGGCCAAATTTTATTATAAACCTGCGGTACCACCTTGATTCACAGCTTGCGCCGTGCACTTTGCAGATGCCAACACATCCTCCTTCCCTAACGCGGATGAAACGTTGCGCAATACTCTCGCCGGAACTATGCGGAACAAGCAGAAATCCGTTTTTTCCTTTACACATTCCCTGCGATTTCAGCGCACCCTCAACGGTCCATTTACCAACCAGCATCTCTGCCCGGATTTCAGCTGCCCGGACTCTCTGTAAGCGCTTATATTGGCTTGATCTCCGTCTCAACGGTTTTGTGGTCAATATTAACTTAGGTGCAGTTTAGCACCGGAATCCTTTCCCGTCAATTAGATTTTAAAAGTTACAGGTAAAATTTTATAAATTTGTTTTGATGTGTAAACAATGTTACGATTTTGCAGAAAAAGTTGCCTTCTTCCTTCCCCGTAATTAACAGAAGCGCCGATAGTCCACCTAAACGCCAGTCGTTACGCGCGAACCATTCATGAATCCGTTTCGCAGTGAATACTTACTTGTTTCCTGACGCAAACGCCATGGCTCGTGCTTCATCCTCGCCGTGCCCTTCTGCCTGCAGACGCGCAATATTCTGCATCATCGCCTTATATTCGCGGGGGATGACCTTGGTAAAGCGCGGCAATGTATCGTCCCAGTTGTCCAGCAACCGTTTTGCCAGCGGGCTGCCGGTAAAGGTTGCGTGACGTTCAAGTACCGATTTCATTTCTTCCTGCTCTGCAGCATCTTCCACTTTTTCCAAATCAACCAGATCAAGGTTGCACAGCTCCCGCTTCAGATCCAGCACATAGGCTACGCCGCCGGACATGCCTGCGGCAAAATTCCGACCGGTACGGCCCAGTACAAATACCCGTCCTCCCGTCATGTATTCGCAACCATGGTTACCGATACCTTCCGCAACAGCCGTTACGCCGCTATTACGGACACAGAACCGTTCCCCTGCCTGCCCATTGATAAACACCTCTCCTCCGGTAGCGCCGAAACAGGCCACATTGCCGGTGATGACATTATCTTCAGCGGAAAAGGTCGCTTCTTTAGGCGGGAACACAATCAGCCGTCCGCCGGAAAGCCCTTTCCCCAGATAGTCGTTAGCGTCCCCTTCCAACGATAACGTCAGCCCTTTTGGGATAAATGCGCCGAAACTCTGTCCGGCCGAACCAACAAAGGACAACTTAATGGTATCCTCTGGCAGACCTTCTTCGCCGTAACGGCGTGTAATCTCGCTGCCCAGCAACGTGCCCGTTACCCGGTTTGTATTCTGGATGCGCAGTCGCGCACGGATAGCTTTCCGGTTATCCAGCGCCGGCTTACACATACGCACCAGTTTAGCCATGTCCAACGTTTCCCCGATACCGTGCAACTGTTTTTTCAGGCAGCGGTGCCCCACTTCCGCATCGGTATAGGGACGATACAGCAGTTTATCCAGTTCCACTTCCGCTGCTTTCCAGTTGACCGCGCTTTCCCGCTGTTTTAACCGGTCAGAACGCCCCACCATCTCGCTGACGGTGCGGAACCCAAGCCGTGCCATGATCTCCCGCAGATCCTGCGCCACAAATTTCAGATAGTTGATCACGTATTCTGGTTTTCCGCTGAAACGTTTCCTCAGTTTTTCATCCTGAGTACAGATTCCGAAAGGACACGTATTCAAATTGCAGACACGCAACATATGACAGCCCAGAGCGATCAGCGGGCCAGTGCCAAAGGCAAACAGTTCCGCCCCAAACATGGCAGCAATGGCTACATCCCGTCCGGTCAGGATCTTTCCGTCCACTTCAATCTTTACCCGATCCCGCAGTTTATTCAGCAACAATGTCTGCTGTACTTCCGCCAACCCCAGTTCCCAGGGGATGCCGGCATGCCGCATACTGGAACGTGGCGATGCGCCGGTGCCGCCATCATAACCGCTGATGGTAATCCCATCGGCTTTTGCTTTCACTACGCCCGCCGCAATCGTACCGATGCCGGAGCCTGCTGTCAGTTTTACGCTGATGGCTGCGTCCTTGTTAGCATTTTTCAAATCAAAGATCAGCTCAGACAAGTCTTCAATAGAATAAATATCGTGATGGGGCGGAGGCGAGATCAGCGCCACGCCCGGCGTGGAATGTCTCGTTTTTCCGATTTCCGGATACACTTTGCTGCCAGGCAGATGCCCACCTTCCCCAGGCTTCGCCCCCTGCGCGCACTTGATCTGCAGTTCCCTGCCGTTCACCAGATAATTGCTGGTCACGCCGAAACGGGCCGTAGAAACCTGCTTTACCCCGTCGCTGGGATCGTCCCCGTTCTCCCGCTTTACAAAACGGGCCGGATCTTCCCCGCCTTCCCCGCAGTTGCTCATGGAACCGATCCGGTTCATGGCAATGGCGATACACTCGTGGGCTTCCTTACTCAGGGCCCCGTAACTCATGGCTCCGGTACGGAAATGACGCAGGATCTTTTCCACTGGTTCCACTTCTTCAATGGGAATACTGCACCCCGGCGGACACTGGAACTCCAACAGGTCCCGCAGCCGGAACACGGCTCCTTTGTCTACGATTTTCGCAAATTCTTTATATGCTTTGTAATCCTCGTCCTTGCATGCCTGCTGCAGGAATCGTATCGAATCCGGATCCAGAATGTGAGGCTGGTCCCCGCCTTTGTGATACATGTAATAATCGCCGCCAGGCAGGTCGCTATCGTCCTTATACGCCATTTCATGACGCATCTGCGTTTCCCTTGCTATTTCCGCCAGTCCCAGCCCTTCGATACGGGACGGCGTATTGACAAAATACTTCTGAATCAGTTCCTGTTTTAATCCAACCGCTTCAAAAATCTGGGCGCCGTGATAACTTTTTACGGTAGAGATTCCCATCTTTGCCATGACGGCCAGAATGCCATTCACTGCAGCCTTCAGGTAATTGGCCTGTGCCGTTTCCGCATCCAGTCCCGGAAGCAGTTTCCCTTCTTCTGCCAGCACGCGGACCGTGTCCAGCGCCAGATAGGGATTGATAGCTGTAATACCGTACCCAATCAGAGTACAGAAATGATGCGTTTCCCTGGGCTCGCCTGATTCCAGGACCAACCCTACATCTGAGCGCACCGTCTTTTTAATAAGATAATTATGAAGCGCCGCCGAAGCCAGCAATGCAGGAACAGCTGCCATACGTGAATTCACCCCGCGGTCAGACAGCACAAGAATGTTAGCGCCATTGCGGATAGCCCGGTACGCATCAATACAGATGGATTCTATTGCCGTTTCCATCGCTTCCGGGCCGCCGTTCACCGGGTACAGCATGGACAGCGTCACTGCACGCAGCTTATCAGTATGCAGGTTTTTAATGACTGCCATCTCCCGATTGGTCAAAATCGGCCGCGTCACCTCCAGCGCTGCCGTTCCGGTTTCATTGGGATCCATAATATTCGCAACGTTACCGATCATAACGCGGGAAGAAGTAACAATGCTTTCCCGTACGCCGTCGATAGGCGGGTTGGTAACCTGGGCAAAATTCTGCTGGAAATAATCATACAGCATCTGCGGTCTTTCTGAAAGCACAGGAAGAGGCGCATCAATTCCCATCGCGCCCACCGGATCCTTGCCGGTACGGGCCATGGGAACGATCATCTGTGTCAGATCTTCCCGAGTATAACCAAAGACTTTCTGCTGTTCTTTCAGATCAAAGGGGATGAAACGGTCGTTACTGCTGCCGCCGCGTTCTGCCGTCAGCCGTTCCATCTCAACAATGTGTTCCCTGCACCATTCGCTGTACGGATGAGCAGATGCCAGCATGTGTTTGATCTCTTCATCTTCAATTATGCGCTGTTCCGCCGTATTGACCAGGAACAGACGCCCCGGTTCCAGCCGGCCTTTGCGCACGATCTGATCCTGAGCTACCGGCACAGCGCCCACTTCTGAACTCAGTACGACGCGATTATCCTTTGTTACATAATAACGTGCCGGACGTAAACCATTCCGGTCCAGCATGCCGCCAATCACCGTGCCGTCACAGAAACAGATCGCAGCCGGACCGTCCCAGGGTTCCATCATAAATGTCTGATACCGGTAAAAGTCCCGTTTTTCCTGACAAATAGACGGATCTTTCTCCCAGGGTTCCGGAATCATGGTAATCATGGCATGAGCCAGAGAATGACCGGTCATCAGCAGATATTCTAAACAGTTATCAAACATGGCGGAATCGCTGCCGGAATCATCCACTACCGGGAACACCTTTTCCATATCCGGAAAATACGGAGAACGTGACTTGCTTTCCCGCGCGTTCAACCAGTTAATGTTGCCGCGGATCGTATTGATCTCCCCGTTATGAACGATATAACGGTTGGGATGAGCCCGTGCCCAGCTGGGAAATGTGTTGGTGCTGAAACGGGAATGGACCAGCGCCATGGCCGTTGTAAAATCCAGATCCGAAAGATCCAGATAAAAATGCCGAAGCTGCAGGGATGTCAACATGCCTTTATACACAATCGTGCGGGATGACAGGCTGGCAATATAAAAATCAGTGCCCATCACCTGACTTTCCGGGATGATCTTTTTCTCCGCCAGTTTGCGGATCACGTACAGCTTTCGCTCAAACTCCATCTGACCGGCAACTTCCGGCGCCTTACCGATAAAGACCTGAATAAACCGGGGGCGGATGGATTTCGCCGCTTCCCCTATGATGCTCTCGTCAATGGGTACTTCCCGCCAGCCCAGCACAGTCTGTCCTTCCTCCCGGACGATCTGCTCAAACGCTTCCATCTGTTTCTTGCGAAACGATTCGTAACGGTGGGCAAAGATCATCCCGACGCCATATTCCCCGGCGGCGGGCAGCGAAAAACCAAGGACCCCGCATTCCCGGACAAAGAAATCGTGAGGAATCTGGACAAGGATACCGGCCCCGTCGCCGCTCTTCTGGTCTGCCCCTTCTGCGCCGCGATGATTCAGGTTCTCCAGTATCTTTAATGCATCATCTATAATACCGTAAGATTTTTCACCTTTAATATTTACCACAAAGCCAATACCGCAGGCATCATGTTCAAAAGACGGATCGTATAATCCCTGAGCCGGCGGCAGGTCGCGAAACTTCTTTTCCATAAAAATCCCCCTCAATAAAATTATGTTTCATTATAACAGGCGCTGTGCGGCTTTACAAGGAATCACAATAATAGTGAAGAAAGAATATTGTATACAAATTACAGTGTATAAGTTTTTACAATTTGCAATAACAAAATAAGCCCCGATATAATATCGGAGCTGATATTTTGTAAACAAATTGGATTGCATGCGCTTACCCATCATCCGGCAGTTTGGTCAGGGAAGCACTGATTAAGCTCTATTTTCTGATCACCGCCTCATCCACCTTTGTCCCGTCCGGCAGATAGCAACGGAAAGCCAGACTGTCGACGTCCGCTTCCATTACCATATAGTTATTCGTTTCCGGCTGCGGGGCAATTACTTCGTCCAGCGCATGACGTTTCCACAAATTGGGATAGCGCACATCCCCGGCCACTCCCGTTAAAATATACAGGGGGCCTTTGCTGTCCCGGTCAAAATGGTAAATATGTCCCCGGTTCCGGTACGTGTGCAGATGGGCAGACAATACCGCATCTACATTATATTTGTCAAACAGCGGCATGAACAGGACTCCTTCTTCCGAAAAGCCTTCCGCCCGCGGCGTTTTACGGGTCAGGAATCCGTACTGCAGCACGTCGCGATGCATCAGTACTACCTTCCACTTTTTCTTTGTCTTTTCCATATCCGATTTAAACCAGGCAAGCTGCTCCCTCAGCATATCAGGCTGAAATATCTCCATCTCATAGGCCTGGGTATTCAGCACGGTGAAGTGTACGTCTCCATAGTCAAAGGAATAAAACTGGTTTTTATATGCTTCCGGCGCTCCCTCAGGCAACTGGAAATGATGCAGGTAGGCCAGCGGCATGCGTACCTTCCAGTCTATGGTGTAGGTCTCGTGATTTCCCATGATCGGCGCTGCCGGAATCCGGGTAATCATGGGGCGGATCCTTGTAAACCATTCATCCCACTGGTATGCATGTTCTCCATTATCTACCAGATCGCCCATGGTTATAAAGAACTGTGCGTCCTGATTGCGCTGCCAGGCAGGCATGGCCACGTCTTCCCAGGATTTATAGTTGGCGCTCTGGCTGTCCGGAAAAATCAGCGCTTTATATTTGCTGCCCTGTGCAGCAGTGAGACGAAACCATTGGCTGCGCCGGTTCCCATATCCAATCCGGTATGCATATTCCGATCCCGGCTGCAGATTTTGCAGCGTCACCGTATGAATCCAGGATGTTTTTCCGTTATCAATAAACTGATCTCTGATCCGTTCTTTTGCTGTAAGAATTTCAGTCTGCACATCAGCTTCTGCTTTCGCATCCGTTCCGTCTTTCACTTTCTGTGTTATATCTTTTTCACTCTCAACGGAACTTTCTGTTGCTTTTCCTATCTTACGATACTCTACAAACGCATCTTTCTCTTCCGCTTCCGACTGCCACATGATCGTGCGTGACGTAGAACTATCCTCCGTAATTACCTGTCGCACATTAAACGCATCCGTTTTTGTAAAAGAGACATAATTCTCTTTCGGTTTTCCGACGCCGGACTGTTTTAATGAATTCCCGCACCCGAGCGTCAGCGCGCCAAACATGAAGACAAAAATTGAAAGGGCCAGCGCAATAAGCGCCGCCGCCAGGATTTTATAAAAGCGTTTACTCTTTTTCATAAAGAATCACCATATAAATTGAAGGTTATAAGCCCGGGCTGACGCCGC
>DDQB01000015.1 GCA_002342505.1 Acidaminococcaceae bacterium UBA2453 | reverse complement strand
CCCCCCACCGTTCCCAGAAAAGCAATACAAAACGTTTCAAATAACAACCGGGGCACGCCATCTTCCTGCAAGGAAACAAGCATTGTAATATCAGGATATACAACGCCTTCCAAAACAGAGGCAAATGCATCTGCGTTCACCCCGCCGGGCAGCGGATGCCAAACCAAAAAGATGCCGGCAGCAACGCATAACAACAGAAAAAAGCATTCCGGCAAATATTTTACCTTTCTTCCCTTTGTTTCGGCACACAACTGCGCCCGTAACCATTCGCTCAAATATTCCGCTGCTGCCACAACCGCAAACAATACGCACAGTATCATCCCTACCCGTGAATACTCGCGCCACGCCATCTTTTCGTTTAACAGCAAACCAATTCCGCCGGCGCCGACAAAACCAAGAAGCGCGGCGTTTCGCACATTCGATTCCAAAATATACGNNATACAAAAGATTGGAAAAAAATCCGGGCACGATCTGTTGCCAGATTGAAGAAAGATATGCTTTCATCCGTACCGCACCGGTGAATTCCAACGCAGTTGCCGCTGTCATGTCGGCGTTTTCACTGTCCTCATATCCTAATCTTGTCATAATGGCGCAAGTTGAAATCCCAATCGCTACAACGCCGGCCCAAACGCCCAGTCCAAACAGGAATGTACACAACAATGCCAGTATCAGGACAGGAATACAGCGAAACAGATGCACTACCGTTTTCAGAACAATGCGGACAAACTTCCAGCGGTTCACATACGAATTGCATACAAAGGTGCCGGCCGCTCCCGCAATCGCGCCAATTCCCGTACCCAAAAAGGAAATGATGACAGTGTCACGCAACGGACCCAATATAATATTAAGAAAATCCGTATCCGGCGGAACCATTTCTCCCAGCATGGAGAAAATCCGTCCCCCCCGCTCCCACAGTATGGCGAAGGAAAAATCCGTCTCCCAGAAAGAAAGCAGAAGGCAAAGCACAATCGCCGCGATACGGAACCACGCGCTCTTACCCATCACGCCCCCCGTACACTTCCGCAAAATCCCTGTCGCCCCACAAAGATGCGTCCGCGTCTTTTACAATTCGTCCCTGCTTTAATCCGATGATTCGTTCCGCATATTGCTTTGCCTGTTGCGTGTTATGGCTGTTCATGATAACGGTCAGCTTTTTCTCCCGCTGCAGTTGTTTCAGCAGCGAAAGGATCTGATCCGCTGTCACAGGATCCAGCGACGCTACCGGCTCATCTGCCAGCACGATCTGCGCCTGCTGCATCAGCGCGCGGGCAATGGCCGTCCGCTGTTTTTCGCCGCCGCTTAATGCGGAAGTCACAGCATCCGCTTTATCCGCCAGCCCGACTTTTTCCAACGCCGCCTTTGCCCGTCTTATTTCCTCCGCGGGAAACATCCCTGTCACCACGCGCCAAAAGGCCGTGCGGTACAGCGCACCGTTCAACACATTTTGCAAAACCGTGGACTCCGGGACCAGGCAGAAGTCCTGATAGATGACCGCGATCTTCTGCTGCAGACGCCGCAAAGCTTCGCCCCGACATTGGGAAAGACATTGCCCGTCTACCCAGACGGATCCCTGTTGCGGTTTCACCATCCCGTTGCACAACTTCAGCAGCGTCGTCTTCCCTGCGCCGCTTCGCCCGACAACAGCAACGAACGTGCCAGGTTTCACCTGCAGTGAAACCTGTTGCAGAACCGGTTTATCCGTATGAAACTGATGCGTAATATTTTTTAACTCCAGCATACGCAGCCTCGCTTCAACCAATCATCGTAAACGTTTTATTTTTTCTTTCCTTTTAATTCGTTCTGTACACGCCGCTCATCGTCATAATTTTTTGCCTCTGCCCAGGCATACCCTTTATGTCCCAAAATTTTCAGCGCGTCCAGTCCTTCTTTCGTTTTTCCAATCTCTATCAGCGCCTCTCCAAATGCTTTCCTGAATGCTGCGTTCTGCATAACTTTGGAAACTTTGCTCACGCAGACCGTATCATTATAGATCGCATCCGTTACCCCAATGATTCCCGTCTGTTTCCAGATGGAATCCGTTCCGCCCAGTTTTGCCTGCCATTTCTTTTCGTCCCGGACCCGAATATGGGAAAACGCCACGGCTACATCCGCCTGCCCGGACGCCAGCCGCGCCATGGATGTGGTATAGGATTCCGCCTGCACCACATGGGATAAATCTGCCAGCGTTTTTCCGTATTCTTTTTTCAGGAACAGAGACGGGTACAGATACCCGGAAGCCGACGCCGGACTCATCACCGTCCATGTAAGCGCGTTCAGTTCTTCCCACGAAGGCTTTGCGCCGCTTTTTACTTTTTCCAGAATGGCTTTACCTTTTGCAGAGGGACCGGTCACCAGCGCGGACCGGTAATAGGTAACCAGATTGTCCGTGAATTTTTCCGGATCCCCGCTGTTCCAGATTTTTAAATCCGTCGTATCTTTGTTAATGCCCTGGCGCAGCGCCGTCAGCAGCACGTCTGTCTCTTTATCAAACAGCACATAGGTAGCGCCTGACATAAATCCCGCGTCTGCGCTGCCCGCGCTTAAGGCTTCGCCCACAGCGCTGTAAGAGGTTCCAACGTTCATCGTAATTTTTTCTACAGTAAAGCCTTTTTCTTTTAACTTTGTCTGCAGCAATGAACTCAGCGGTCCCGTCACCGTTTTGATCGTCTCTGCATCCTGATACGGGGAAAGCGCCACCTTTAATTCTTTGATGTTTTTTCCGGATGCCGCTTCCTGCTTTTTGTTCCCCCCGCAGCCGGTCAGCAATCCGACGCAGAGACAGCAAAACAAAACCAATGCGAAAATTTTTCTCATCTTATATTCCTCCCGAACGTTTTGAAATTTCATTTAAGGAAGCGCAATTCTTTTGCAAAAAAATAAGCGCGACGTCGTATCGCACCTTCTTCTGCAAAAACAAAATGCTTCCCGGTACGATACGCATGAAAAAAAATTAAAATAAAAACGTAAAACGCGCGCGCGAATCATCGCAA
>DDQB01000027.1 GCA_002342505.1 Acidaminococcaceae bacterium UBA2453 | reverse complement strand
AGGCGTCATCGCTATGTGCCGCTTGCGGCACTGCGAGCGATCAAGCACCGAAGCGTTCGCGACGTCTTATGAAGGCGGCGCCACCCGGGCATTAAATTCATGTTTTACCGCCGGACAGCGTTACTGTTTTGCCGCCAGGCAGACGATATCCAGCGCCCACTGGCAGGTCATGTACAGATCTTCTTCCAGCAAGATCTCGTCCACCGTATGCACGTTGGTCATGCCGGTTCCCAATACAGTGCAGGGAATGCCGAACCCATTAAAATGGCTGCTGTCGCTGCCTCCGCCGGTAGCCGTGATATCTACTGGCAGGCCCAGACCTTCCGCCGCTTTGGCCGCCAGCTGGATCACCTTGCTGTCTTTATCCAGGCAATAGGGTTTATAGGAAGGTCTCACTTCCACATCAACCGGCACGCCGGCTTTTTCGCCGCCCTTTTTGTAGGCCGCCACGATATCCGCCGTAAGTTTCTCCAGTTTTTCCGGATTACGGCTGCGGCAGTCCATGGCAATTTCCACCAGATCCGGCACAATGTTGGTGGCAGAGCCGCCGTGGATGATGCCGATGTTGCAGGTGGTTTCTTCATCAATACGGCTGGTAGGCACATCCATTAAAATCTCTGCCGCTTTTTTAATGGCGTTGATGCCTTTTTCCGGGGCCACGCCGCCGTGAGCGGTCTTCCCGTGGACTTTGGCGAAAATTTTATTCTGACCGGGAGCCGCGAAAATGATCTTGCCGGGACGTCCGCTGGAATCCAGCGCGTAACCGATATCGGAATGCAGCAGGCTTGTGTCCAGATTCTTCGCGCCGGCGCAGCCCTGTTCCTCGCTGACAGAGAAAACGACCTGGATATCGCCGTGGGGCAGGTTCTGCTCTTTCAGGCAACGCAGCGTTTCCAGGATGGCTACTACGCCGCCCTTGTCGTCGCCGCCCAAAATAGTGGTCCCGTCGGATTTGATCACGCCGTCTTCAATGCGGGGAGCAATGCCGGCGCAGGGATTGACGCAGTCCATGTGGGCGTTCAGCAGGACGCGGGGAGCGCCTGCAACGGTGCCCTTAAAATCCGCCACAAGGTTGCCTGCCGTACCGTTTAACGCTTTGGCAGCCTGCATATCTTCCGTCACTTTGCCGCCCAGTTCTTCCAGCCGTTTTTTCAGCAAGTCGGCCACTTCCCGTTCCCCCAAGGAAGGACAGGGAATCCGGATCAGTTCAAAAAATTCGTTCAAAACCCGTTCTTTGTTGATATTCAATGAAGATTACCTCCCGTATGCGGTATTTTAACAAATGATTGCTGTTAATCGCAAACAATGCCAACTTTTATTTTACTCTATTTTCTTTTTTATGCAACATATACTTTTTTATTTTTAAGAAATGCTAACTATTTCGTCTGCACGCTTACTCTGTATAAGCGANNCTTGCGGCTCTCTGCTTATGCCAGTGTATTTTGCGAATGCTGCGCTTCCTTTACTTCATCCATTCCGTATGGAAGCTGCCCTCCCTGTCCACGCGCTGGTAGGTGTGGGCGCCAAAATAATCCCGCTGGGCCTGCAGCACGTTGGCGTTTCCTCTGGCGGTACGGTAGGCGTCAAAATAGGACAGAGCACTGCTCAAGGCAACGACGGATATGCCCCCTTCCGCTGCCAGGGCTACCACCCGGCCCCAGCCGGCCCGGCCTTTTTTCAGCGCTTCCGCAAAGAAATCGCTGAACAGCAGGTTCTTCATACCAGCCTGTTTCGCAAAACTGTCGCTCACGTCGTCCAGGAAACGGGCGCGGATGATGCAGCCATTGCGCCATATCCTGGAAATTTTATCCATCTGCAGATTCCAGCCATAGGTCTCGCTGGCAGTTCCCAGCAGATTAAATCCCTGGGCATAAGCGCAGATCTTGGCTGCGTACAGCGTATTGCGCAGATCCTGCAGAAGCTGCTTTTTTTCTTCCGCCGTAAACGTTTCCTTCCGGCAGCAGGCCGCTTCTTCCAACGTCTTCGGCAGTTCCGCGTACACGGTTTCCAGCGCTGTACGCTCTTCTTTATAACAGCTCATATTGCGGGCAAACACGGCTTCCGTAATGGTGGGCGTCGCCACGCCCAGTTCCAGCGCGCTCATGCTGGTCCAGCGGCCGGTGCCTTTCTGTTTCGCCACGTCCAGGATGACATCCACCATGGCCTTTCCGGTCTCCGCATCTTTTTTCCGCAAAATATCAGCGGTGATCTCCACCAGATAAGAAGACAGCTCTCCCTTGTTCCATTCATCCCACACGTCCGCCATCTCATCCGGTTCCATGCCCAGCGCCTGCCGCATGACGGTATACACATCGGCGATCAGCTGCATGTCCGCATATTCAATGCCGTTGTGGACCATCTTCACATAATGTCCGGCGCCGTCGGTACCGATATACGTCACGCAGGGTTCCTTCCCGTCGTCCCCTGCCTTGGCGGAGATCGCCTGCAGCATGGGTTCTAACTGCACATACGCTTTCTCGCTGCAGCCCGGCATCAGACTGGGGCCGTGCAGCGCGCCTTCTTCGCCGCCGCTGACGCCCATGCCCACGAATTCCATCCCCAGCGCTGCCAGCTTCGCGCTACGCCGACGGGTATCTTCAAAATAGGAATTGCCGCCGTCAATGACAATATCGCCGGTCTCCAGCAACGGAGTCAGCGTATCCAGCATAGCATCCACCGGGGCGCCCGCCTGGATCATCAGGATGATCTTCCGGGGCCGCTCCAGATTCTGCACCAGCTCCTCCAGACTGTACGCCGCCTGCAGGCAGGGATCCTCCCCAAACTCTTTCATAAACTGTTCTGTTTTCGCAGCCGTGCGGTTAAACACCAGCGTAGAAATATTTTTTCCTGCCAGATTGCGCGCAAGGTTGGCGCCCATTACGGCCAACCCAATTAAGCCTACTTTAGCTTTCTGCATATTCGTACTCCTCTTAAAAGATCTGTGAAAGCACTGGGCATAGCCCTCCCAGCACAGCATAAGCGATGAACACACAAGCAAAGCTTGTGGTTCCCTGCTTATCCCCCGCAAAGCTACGGCGGCATTTCGCAAGCAAGCTTGCGTCCGCCGCCTAAAGCTTCGCGATGGGGGCAAACCCTTCCGGGCTATGCCCGGTGCTTTCACCTCTTAAAAAAGGCGCACGCAACACGCATGCGCCTTTATAATCATGTGATATTATTTCTTTACTGCCTTGTTCCATGCTTCCAGCAAGCGGGCGCGGTTATCGCCGGACCATTGGAAATCATACTTCAACAGCTTCGCATCTTTAAACGCCATGGCTTCTTTCGGCGGCGTTGCTTCCGGGTTGGTCAGGAACTGATAGGAGTTGTTCTTCTGTCCGATCTCCTGTGCTTTCTTCGTTAAGCACCAGTCGATGAACTTCTTGGCTGCTTCTTTCTGGGGCGCGTTCTTGATCATGGCCACGGCGCCCAGTTCGTAAGCGGTGCCTTCTTCCGGCATGGACAGCTTCACATTGGTGTTGCCTTCTTTCATCAGGCGGATGCCGTTATGCAGATAGGTGATGCCGATGGCGCATTCGCCCAGCGCTGCGGAACGGGCCGGAGCCGCGCCGGCTTTGGTGTACTGTTTCACCTGTTTGTCCAGCTTTGCCAGGTACTCCATGCCCTTTTCTTCGCCCAGACGCTGTACGGTTGCGGAAACCAGCACATAACCGGTGGAAGCGGAACCCGGGTTGCCCATTACGATCTGGCCCTTGAATTCCGGTTTCAGCAGATCGTCCCAGGATTTCGGGGGCTGCGCTTTATGTTCGTCAAACCAGCGACCGTCCAGGATGAAGCCCAGATAGCCCTGATAAATGCCGGTCCAGAATCCGTCCGGATCCTTGAATTCCGGTTTGATCTTTTCCGCGTTGGGAGATTTGTAAGCTTCCAGCAGGCCTTCTTTTTTCGCCATGATGAAGCTGTCGGCACTGCCGCCGTACCATAGGCTGGCCTGAGGATTGTTCTTTTCCGCGCGGATACGGCTCAGGGTCTCGCCGCCGGACATGCGGACGAATTTCACCTTGATGCCGGTATCCTTTTCAAATTCGGAAGCAACTACTTTCGCCGCCTGCTCCACGATGCCCATGTACATAACCAGTTCTTTGTCGTTTCCCTTCGGCGCGGCTTTCTTTTCTTCCGCTTTCTTGTCTCCGCCGCCGCAGCCGGCAAAGGAAACTGTCAGGGCCGCCATCGCTGCAAAAGCAGCCGCTTTTTTCCAGGTAAATGTCATTCTTTTTTCCTCCCTTTAAAAATAAAATTGAAGTTTGTAAGCCCGGGCTGACGCCGCCTG
>DDQB01000022.1 GCA_002342505.1 Acidaminococcaceae bacterium UBA2453 | reverse complement strand
ATTCGCAAAACGCCCTCGGCAATCGTACAAACTCATTTAATCAGTACTTCCTTATAAAAGCGCAGAGGAAACTGCGTTGTTCCGCATTTGCGGGATTTGTGGACGATATGGATTGGAGGGTGGCGATATGTCTGGCGGTCTGGGAAAAATGCTGATCCAGCTGGGAATTGTTCTGATCGTCGCAGGCGTTGTCATTCACTTTGGCGGAAAGTTCCTGCCCTTTGGCAACCTGCCCGGTGACATCCACGTAGAGGGAAAGCACGGCAGCTTTTACTTTCCCTGGGTCAGCTGCATTGTCATCAGCGTAGTGTTAAGCGTGCTGGCGCATTTGTTTCGGTGATAACGGCAGACGCGCGTGCTGGTGAAGCGGTTGCGTTTGGGTGAAGGCAACCGCAAAAATCATGCTGTATTACATGGAAAGCGAGGAAAAATTTCATGTTTGGTTCTTTATTTGGCAAAAAGAAAAATACCTTTGCAAGCCCCTTTACAGGGAAGCTTTGCTCCATTACGGAAACGCCGGATGAAGCCTTTGCGGAAAAAATGAACGGCGACGGCTTTATGGTGGAGCCTGCTGACGGCGAGGTGTTTGCCCCGGCAGACAGCACGGTGGGTTTTGTGTTTGAAACGAAACATGCCATGGGGCTGACTACCGGGGACGGTCTGGAGTATTTGCTGCACATCGGCATTGACACGGTAAAACTGCAGGGGCAGGGCTTTACGGTTTATGTGCAGGAAGGGCAGAAGGTGAAAAAGGGCGAGAAGCTGATGACTTTTGATACGGCTTATGTGAAGGCTAACGCCCCGTCGGACGCGTGCCTGTGCGTATTTACGGACTTGCAGGACGGACAGGAAGTATCCCTGCTGAAGAGCGGCAGCGTAAAAGCTCTGGAAGACGCAGTGGAGATAAAATAAGCAGCAGGGCAGTGACAGGAAACCCTGCACAGGACGCTGCAAATGTGATACAATGAATACGGTCAAAGAAGTCGCCGTTACAAAAACAGGCTTCTTCGGAGAGTTCGGAAGAAATTTTGTTTCGCAAAAGTTACGGAGAGGGGTAAAAAATATGCGTATTGTAGTTACCGTAGTAGGACAGGACAAGGTAGGTATCATTGCAAAAGTGACCGCGATTCTTGCGGATAACCAGGTAAACGTATTGAACATCAACCAGAATATCATGGACGGTTTCTTTAACATGGTGCTGATCGCGGATATGACGGATTCCAAAATGAGCATCAAGGCGCTGAAGGAAAAACTGGACAGGCTTTCGGAAGAGATTGGGCTGGAGATTCGCGTGCAGAGTGAAGACATCTTCACCGCCATGCACCAGATTTAAGCGGAGGGGATCGTTATGTCGGTGTTAACATTTAATGATGTCATTGAAACCACGCGGATGATCACCCACCAGAACCTGGATGTCCGTACCATCACCATGGGCATCAGCCTGCGGGACTGCGGCCATCCGGATATCAACGTCTGCGCGCAGAAGGTGTACGATAAAATTACGAAGAAAGCGGAGAAGCTGGTAAAGACCGGGGAAGATATCGAATCGGACCTGGGTGTGCCGATTATCAATAAGCGTATTTCCGTTACCCCAATCTCCATGGTGGGGGAAAGCTGCGATACGGCGGATTATGTGCCGCTGGCAAAAGCCATGGACAAAGCGGCCCACGAAGTAGGTGTCAATTTCATCGGCGGTTTCAGCGCTCTGGTGGATAAAGGCTATACAAAAGGGGACCGCAATCTGATTGCTTCTATTCCGGAAGCCCTGGCAACGACGGAAGTGGTGTGCTCTTCCGTTAATGTTGGCTCCACCAAGGCCGGCATCAACATGGACGCGGTGGCGGAGATGGGCCGCGTGGTAAAAGCCACGGCGGAAAAGACGGCTGCCAACGACGCTATCGGCTGCGCGAAGCTGGTTGTGTTCTGCAATGCGGTGAACGACAACCCCTTCATGGCCGGCGCCTTCCACGGCGTGACGGAACCGGAGTCGGTAGTGAGCGTAGGGGTCAGCGGCCCCGGCGTGGTGAAGCATGCGCTGGAAGCGGTGCGGGGGCAGGACATCGGCGCGGTAGCCGAAGTAATCAAGCGCACGGCGTTTAAAATTACCCGGGTAGGGCAGCTGGTTGCTCAGGAAGCAGCAAAACGGCTGAACACCCAGTTTGGGATCATTGATCTTTCTCTGGCTCCCACTCCGGCGGTAGGCGATTCCGTGGCCCACATTCTGGAAGAGATCGGGCTGGAAAGCTGCGGCGGTCCCGGCACGACAGCCACCCTTGCCATGCTGAACGATGCGGTGAAAAAGGGCGGGCTGATGGCCTCCAGTTATGTAGGCGGCCTGTCCGGCGCGTTTATTCCGGTAAGCGAAGACGCGGGCATGATCGCGGCGGTGGAACGGGGCAGCCTGACGCTGGAAAAACTGGAAGCCATGACCTGCGTGTGCTCCGTTGGCCTGGACATGATCGCCATTCCCGGCGACACTACGGCGGAGACCATTGCGGCGATCATCGCGGACGAGTCGGCCATCGGCATGATCAACAACAAAACTACTGCCGTGCGCGTCATTCCGGTTCCCGGCAAAGGCGTAGGGGAGACGGTGGAATTTGGCGGACTGCTGGGCCACGCGCCTATCATGGCGGTCAGCAGATTTAAACCGGATACCTTCATCGCCAGGGGCGGGCGGATCCCCGCGCCGGTACGGAGCCTTACGAACTGATACATGGATTGCAGCCTTTGGGACACCGGAGGCTGCTTTTTACAAAGAGGAAAAAAAGCTTGTCATTGCTGTAGATGGACGGCAGGTCAATAGGAATGACTGCAACGATTTGGCAAAAGATGAAGAGGGATTCGCAATGCGTAAAAAAGAGAAACAGGAGATTATTGCGGCGCTGGAAGAGCGGTACAAAGGGATTGGGACGGCGCTCCATTACAACTCGCCTTTTGAACTGCTGTGCGCTGTGATCATGTCGGCCCAGTGCACAGATGAACGGGTGAACAAAATTACGGCGCGCATCTTCCCGCGGCTGAACACCCCGGAAAAAATGGGGGCGCTTACCCAGGAAGAACTGGAAGCGGAGATCCGGGACTGCGGCTTGTACAAGGCCAAGGCGAAGAACCTGCTGGGCATGTGCCATATGCTGATAGAAGAATTCGGCGGGGAGATCCCTCGGGATATTCCCACTATGATGAAACTGCCCGGCGTGGGGCGGAAGACTGCGGATGTGATCGCCAGCGTGGTGTATAAGATTCCCGCGATTGCAGTGGATACCCACGTGTTCCGCACCTCTCACCGGTTGGGGCTTTCTGCGGCGAAGACGCCGGAAGCGACGGAGCTTGATCTGCAAAAGATGATACCCAAAGCCAAGTGGGCCGACGCTCATCACTGGTTCATCTGGCACGGGCGGCTTACCTGCAAGGCCCGCAAGCCTCTGTGCGATGAATGCGTGTGCGTGGAGCTGTGCCCGTTTCAGGAAAAGAACATTACAAAATAAACAGGAATTTATAAGCCCGGTTTATGCAGCAGGGAAAGGCATCGCAAACCCGTCAACGATTCCTATTCCATGGATTCATTCGCCTGTGGCTTCGGAACTC
>DDQB01000003.1:7895-13708 GCA_002342505.1 Acidaminococcaceae bacterium UBA2453 | reverse complement strand
AATATTTTAATAACTGGTTTTCTGATGAATTTCTCATTGTTTTTAAAAAATATTCATCTTCTTTTGTTAATATAAGCGTATCGTAAAATACATTATAAGAATTTCTATCCTGGTTTTAATCCGTTTTACGATATAGCAAACCGTAAAGGAAAAATATTGTCATGCAGCAAAATAAACAATTCGGACTTTTGTCAGCATTAGGCTGTTACGTGCTCTGGGGCATTCTGCCGCTGTACTGGCATCTGCTGGCGCAGGCGGAAGCCAATGAGATCCTGGCTCACCGTATCCTTTGGTCACTGGTGTTCATGCTCCTCGTCGTGGTACTTACCGGTCGTCTGAAACAACTGAAAACAGATTGCATCCATCTTCTGCAAAATAAAAAACGCGGCGCCATGCTGGTAGCCGCCTCTGTCATCATCAGCCTGAACTGGCTCACCTTTATCTGGGCCATCAACCACAACCACGTCATTGATACCAGTATTGGATATTATATTAATCCGCTGGTCAACGTGCTGTTCGGCGTCGCTATATTCGGGGAAACGTTGACCAATGCGAAAAAACTCAGTATCGCGCTGGCATCTGTCGGTATTTTCCTGATGACATGGCAGATAGGAAAACTCCCCTGGGTCTCTGTTGCTCTTGCCCTGACATTCGGAAGCTACGGAGCTCTGAAGAAAAAACTGCGTCTTGATCCCTTTACCAGCATCACGTTGGAGACGCTTCTGCTGTTTCCTTTTGCTTTTTACTATGTAGCAAACCTGACTGCTGCAGGCGAAGCCCATTTCGGTCCGGCAACGCCTGCGCTCAGCCTTTTGCTGGCAGGCGCCGGAATAGCCACGGCGATTCCGCTGATCCTGTTTTCGTATGGGGCCAATTTACTTCCGTTAAACGTGTTAGGCTTCTTCCAGTACATCAGTCCGACCATGACGCTGCTGTTAGGCATCTTCTTTTTTAATGAACCCTTCGGCGTCACGCAGCTCTTTACGTTTGGTTTTATCTGGCTGGCATTAATTGTTTTTACCATATCGGAATGGAAATCAAATCTCAGGTAATAAAGCCATAATAAAAACGGGATCGCAGATCGATATGCATCACCTGCGGCCCCGTTTTTTATTTTTTCATTTACTGCAACGCTGCATGGAATCGCTGTTTATCTTCATACATTCGTTTGTCGGCTTCGTCCAGGATCTTTTTCATGTTCGTCGTTTCAATATCCTCCGAGTAAACATAGCCGATGGAAATGCTTACGTTTTGCTCCTTCTCCTTTTCCCTGAACCGTTTGATCATCTGCTTTATCTGTTCCGATCCTACATTTTTTACTACAGCGGCAAATTCATCGCCGCCGATACGGAAGCACTGTTCGCCAAAACCGTAAGAAATACAATTCGCAGCCCGTTTCAGCAAATCATCCCCGGCGCTGTGTCCATAACGATCGTTCGTCACTTTCAGGTTATTGACGTCAAACATTAAAACCGCCACCGGATCGTTTCCTTCACATACATCCAGCATATATCGTTCGAACCGGTAACGGTTCGGCAGACCAGTCAGCGCATCTGTTTCCGCAGCAGAACGAAGTATGTCGTCCAGCGCATCGCGGCGTTTCAGCAATGTGTTATAGGCTGTGGCTACCATACGTACTTCATGCAGCCCCTGCCCGTCGTCCAGCGATTTGTCCGAAGTGATCAGCTTGACAAATTTCTTGAGCGGCCACAATAACTCTTTATAAAATGTTCCAAAGGTGACAATCAGGATAAGAATGATCAGGATCGTCGTTACCCACAGCCCTGTACGAAGGATGAATATCTTCTTCCCAGTCTCAGCCGCTTTTCGGTCTGATTGATCTCGTAATACCTGGACAAAGGCATTTACATTCTTCGATACAGATCGCTTGCAGTCAGCATATTCAGGACTCAGGATAATCCGTTCCGCCGCGTCCAGCCTTTGCTCGTCTGTCATCGCTTTTTCCGCTTCCGTCAGTTCCACCGCCGGAATCTTTTTCAACGCATCAACGGGAGGCAACGGATACACAGAACGCACCAGCGAAATTGCGTGAAGCTGATCCCGCATCATTTTATTGGCGTCTTTAGCAGCTATGGAAAGAGGAGCCATTACTTCGTCCGCTACCCCGTATCCGCGGAACCGTTCCATGACCTGGTTACCACGGCGCGGATTCTCCAGTTCATTTGCATAAGCGATCAAATGCCCCACATTCACTTTGCCGTTTCTGGACACAGGCATCAGGATAAAATTGCCAGACGTTTCAGACATCAGGCTTGAACCGGCCAACAGCGACGTGGCTACATTGATCTGTTCGCCCGATGTTTTCATCGTATTGGACAATTCGCTGCTGGTCGAATTAATTGATATGATCAGAAAAATTATGATTACATGCAATACAGAAAGAACTGCAAGAATCGGGACCATCACTGAATTTGCGGATATCCCTCCAACTTCTTTCGGCGACTGAGAATTTCCCATAGATTTTTCCGTCCTTCGTAACTTAAATATCGGTTTAAGAAAAAATGAAATTTATTAATAATTTCCTACAAATACATTATAACAAAAATTTTATATGATAGCAAATTCACCAAAATGAATTTTTCATTTATACTTCAACCTCAAAACACAAAACCATTACTGCAATACGCATTTGCAGATCCAGATATCAGCCACGCGGTCAATTTGCTATCTCAGTGTAATGACAACGATCTCCGGCGTGCTTCCGATCCGCACCGGCGATCCCCAAAGACCGTAGCCGCAGGATGTCACGCCCATCATATTTCCAAACTTTTTACTGCCGTAATCCAGCAGATACATTCGCCTTGTCACCAGATTCAGCGGCGCCTGCTGCCCGCCATGGGTATGCCCCGCCATATACAGGTCGTAACCGGCCTGATCTGCTTCCAGAAAACGCCGGGGCTGATGTTCCAGCAACAGATTCGCTTTTGTCGGGTCTTTTCCTGCAAGCGACTCCAGATACGGATTCTGCGGCTCGCTCCGGTAATCTTCCAAACCGACAAGATGGATATGACAGGGAAGATCCACAGCTTCATCCACCAGCATCTTAAAACCGACGGACCGGAACAGTTCGATTTCCTGACGCACCCTTCCGTCAAAATGATCGTGATTACCCAAAATAGCATACACGCCATATTTACTTTTTATGTTCTTCAACGGTTCATAGCTTTTTTCCCGCAGCAGGTAGTTCAGGCTGTTATCAACCTGATCTCCGCCAAAAAGAACCACGTCTGCTTCCTGACGGTTAATATGTTCCGTCAGTTCTTCCGCATACCGCCTGCCAAATAAAGACCCCAAATGAATATCGGTGACCAATACGATCTTTACAGGCTGCGGCAGATGTTTTCCGGTATCGTGCTCCACCTGGCGCACCACAGGATGCAGCGCATTCCACCCGCCGTAAGCAAGGATCGCCATAACCGCAACGAAAGCGCCTTTTGCATACAGCATATACGCATGTTGCCATCCTTCGCCGCTGCCGGCCAGGAATCCCACGGTCCGTAATAGAAGATACAATATTCCTGCATAAACAGAATAATGGAAAAAAGCCAGCCAGTAACCGCCAAGATACGCAATAGGACGCAAGTTCCCCGGGCTGATTTCCAAATTGGGTCCCCACACATTAACCGCACAGAACAATAACGGAAGCAAAAGGAAAAATAATAAAATAACAGCGTGGTTTAAAAAAGCAAAACCACGCCGGTACATCAGCCAGTATAATCCGGTCAGCAGCACCCCCACTGCTGACCAAAAGTAGAAAAAGGTCCTCATGATATTCTGAAATATATCCTCAAAGATTACTTACTGTTATTTAATATAGTGAAGAATAAATCTGCAGACTTCTTAATCCTGATTCCCAATCTCTTCCAGCAAAAATTCATTTTTCACTTTAATGTAAGTTCCCTTCATGCCAAGAGATTTTGTCTCAATCAGGCCGGCGCTTTCAAATTTACGCATGGCATTGACAATCACCGAACGGGTGATGCCGACACGGTCCGCAACTTTAGACGCAACCAGGATTCCTTCCGTACCCTTTAATTCTGCCAGGATGTTGACAATTGCCTCCCATTCAGAGAAAGACAGGGTAGAAAAAGCAATCTGCACCATCGCCCTTTTATTTGCATTATCCTTAACCACCAGTTCACGTTCACGCAGGATCTCCACGCCGATTACAGCGGCTGCATATTCCGCCAGCAGCAGATCTTCATCATTAAAATCCCGGTCATAACGCGCCAGAATCAACGTGGCAATACGATCCCCCTTGCCATTTACAGGTACGATCGTAGTTTTTTTCTGTCCATATATGCATTTTTTGTCATCAATAAAGGAACACATATGTTCCTCATGGCTGATGTTAGACTTTGTTTCAACTGCATCATTGACAAAATCCATATACTTTTCCGGAAAATGCTGTCCGTCCAGCACCAGCGTACGCATCACATCGCATTCAAAATCATCCTGCAATGCGTACCCAAGAACCGCTCCTTCAACATCGATAACATAAACATTGCACGAAATCAGATTCCGCAAAAGCAACGCAACCTCTTTGTATTTAACACGTTCTCCATTTTGCATCAGCTTATTTAGTTTTCGGGTCCTTTCAAGCAGCTTCATGGTTAAAACACACCTCCATTTAATTATGCCCTTGGAAAGTTCTTCTGATAGATCTTATTAATACGCTCATTAGTAATATGCGTATAAATCTGTGTAGTAGACAGACTTGCATGTCCCAATAATTCCTGCACGGCCCGCAGGTCCGCGCCATGCTCCAGCAGATGCGTAGCGAAAGTATGCCGGATCGTATGGGGACTGACATTTTTCTGCAACGCAAGCTTCTGCACATATTTGTCAAGAATCCGTCGAACGCTGCGATCTGTCAGCGCACCGCCGCGGTTATTGACAAATACAAATTGATGCTCTTCCACATGATATTTCAGCATCAGCGGCGCCCTGCTCCCGGCAAAATATTTCAGAAATGCGTTTTTGCAGGTATTCCCGATCGGAACGATCCGGTCTTTGTTCCCTTTACCATGCAGCAAAACAAACAAACCGCTCAGATCAAGATCGGCAAGACGCATTCCCGCCAGCTCTGAAACACGGCAACCTGTTGCGTATAACATCTCCAGGACTGCCTGGTCACGGAGGCCTAATGCTGAGTCGTCCGGAAGATCTAACAGCGAATCGATCTCCCCTTCTTCCAGAAATACCGGCAGTCGCTTGTCCAGCTTCGGCGTGCGCACCTTGGTAAACGGGTTCTGTGTAATGTACTCTTCCCGAAGCAGGTACTTATAAAAAGACCGTAACGAAGAAATCCGTCTTGCAATCGTACGCCTGGAATAGTTCTCACGATTCAGCCAGGCAAGATAAGACCGGATCTGGACTACCTGTACGCTGTCCCAGGGGAAGTCTTCCCCTGATTTTGAAATCATGAATTGCTCAAAATCAGAAATATCTCTTCGGTAGTTCTCTCCGGTCAATTTCGACCCGTTCTTTTCGACGAGAAGATAATTTGTGAACTTGTCTACCCAACTCCTGCGCAACAAAGCTTGCGACAACCAGGTCACTCCTTTGGCACACGGGCGTCTACGCCCTTTTTTACTATAGATTATGGAAAAATTTCTTTTTTCCTCCCTATCAGCAGATAAGCAGATATTTTGTATCTATCTGATTGGTTGGTTAATACTATCATGTATTGAAAAAATAAGCAAACATTATTTTTAAGTTTTAGCCCAAATTTTTAAAACATTTAACAATTATTACATAAATCGCAAAAATAATTTTGCGAATATTCAAAT
>DDQB01000003.1:0-7868 GCA_002342505.1 Acidaminococcaceae bacterium UBA2453 | reverse complement strand
ATATTCAAATTTGTAATTAAAGCCCCTGTCAAATCTCTGCGCACCGGACCATAACCGTCTCAAACGCCAGTAAAGCCCGCTGGGAAAGTATCTCATTGCGGAACCGTTTCTTCCGAATCCGTTTTTCAGGCGGCGGCATGATCCCATAATTGACATTCATAGGCTGGAAATCGGTTACTGCGGGATTGCTGATGTAATGGGCCAGCGCTCCCATAGCGGTAACGTTGGGAAAATCTACTGCCGGCTGTCCTTTCAGGGCGCAGACTGCCTGTATGCCTGCCATCAGTCCGGAAGCCGCCGACTCCACATACCCTTCAACTCCGGTCATTTGTCCGGCAAAGAAGTATTTCGGGTCTGTCCGCAGGCGGAAATCCGCATTCAGCAGCCGGGGAGAATTCAGATATGTGTTCTTGTGCATGACGCCGTACCGGACGAATTCCGCATTTTCCAGACCGGGAATCATTTGGAATACCCGTCTTTGTTCCGGCCATTTCAGGTGCGTCTGGAATCCCACAAGGTTATACAACGTCCCCGCCGCATTGTCCTGCCGCAACTGGACCACGGCATACGCCTCTTTACCATTGCGCGGATCGCGGAGCCCGATAGGCTTCAGCGGGCCAAAGCGCATGGTGTCTTCCCCCCGGTACGCCATCTCTTCAATAGGCATACATCCTTCAAACACATTATGCTCAAACTCTTTGACTTCCGCAGTCTCAGCCGTTTTCAACGCTTCATAAAAAGCAAGATATTCTTCTTTTGTGTAAAAGGGGCAGTTCAGATACGCCGCTTCTCCCTTATCATACCGGGATGCGCGGTAAATGATATCATAGTTCAGGGAATCCCCTTCCACGATTGGTGCAGCCGCATCGAAAAAATGCAGGTAATCCGACCTGATCAACCGCTGTATCGCTTCGCTCAACGCCGGCGATGTCAAGGGTCCGCTGGCAAAAATGACCAATCCTTCCAGTTCTTCAGGCCGGGTCACTTCTTCTTCGACCACGGTGACAAGAGGATGCTCCTTTATGCATTGCGTCACAGCCTGCGCAAATCCGTCCCGGTCCACTGCCAGCGCTCCCCCGGCCGGAACCCGGTGGATGTCAGCCGCCTGCATGATCACAGAACCCAGTCTGCGCATCTCTTCTTTCAGAAGCCCGACCGCATTTTCCACATTACCCGCGCGAAAGGAATTGCTGCACACAAGCTCTGCAAAATATTTCGTTTTATGGGCGGGGCTGGATTTTCCCGGCCGCATCTCATGCAGGATCACAGGAATCCCCCGCCGTACGATCTGCCATGTCGCCTCACTGCCTGCAAGACCGGCTCCGATCACATGAACAGGCTGCTGTAACGCGTCGCTTTCACTAATCATTGGTTCTCCCCATGAAAACAGGAGGATCTGTCAGATTCTCCTGTAACGTTATTGATGATTTTGGTTATAATTAAACCCGTAGAACAAAATAGGAATCTTTTCAGACTTTCTTAGGAGCGGTCTTTCGTTTTGAAGTCTTCCGCGTCTTCTTTCTGCTTTTTGCCTTCTTTTTATCCGCTGCTTCTTCTGTTTCCATAAGGGAAGCCGTTGTCACTTTTTTCTTGCGACCTACCCGTTTGGGCGCAGCATTTTCACACTCCGGATCGGAACAGAAATATTTTACATTACCGTTGCTTTCCTTCCGCTCCAGCAGCTGCTTGCCGCAGACCGGACAGGGCTGGTTGGTCGGCCGGTCCCAGGAAGTAAACTCGCAGACAGGATAATTCTCACAACCGTAAAAGACACGTCCGGTCTTTGTGCGACGCTGCGTCATCTCCCCTCCGCAGTTGGGACAGGGCACGCCGATCTTCACCAGCAGCGGCTTCGTGTTATGACATTGCGGGAAACCGGAACAGGCCTGGAATTTACCGAAGCGTCCTTCCCGGATCACCATATCCTTGCCGCACAGTTCACACTTTTCGCCGCTCAGCTCCAGCGGGGGCGGATCCTTGGGAATTACCTTATCCGCTTCTGCCAGCAACTGTTCAAAAGGCATATAAAAATCAGCAAGCGTTTTTTTCATATCTGCTTCATGGGCCGCGATGGCATCAAGTTCGTCTTCCATGCGGGCAGAATACGGGATATTGATGATATCGCCAAAGTGTCCGGTCAGCATATCCACGACTTTGACGCCCAGTTCCGTAGCGATCAGCTTCTTGCCTTCCCGGGCTACATATCCGCGGGTCTGGATAGTCTGGATGATCGGGGAATAGGTGGAAGGACGGCCAATGCCTTCTTCTTCCATCTTTTTGACCAACGACGCTTCTGTATAATGCGCCGGCGCTTCCGTAAAATGCTGTTCTGCCGGCATTACTTTATGCAGGGAAAGCGCGCTGCCGGAAGCAATAAACGGTACAGACGCTGTTTTTTCGGCATTGATCTCTTTTTTATCCGCCAGCCGCAGATGACCGTCAAAGGTCATGACGGAACCAACAGCTTTCAGCTCATAGGCGCCTGCTGTGATCGTCAGCGTAGTCTGCTCGTACACGGCCGGGGTCATCTGGCTGGCCATGGTACGGTCCCAGATCAGTTTATAGAGACGGTACTGCTCTTTTGTCAGGTATTTTTCCACTTCCGACGGCATATAAGTGACGGATGTAGGACGGATGGCTTCATGGGCATCCTGCGCATTATTCTTATTGCTGAATACATTGGGTTTTTCAGGGCAATACTCCTGACCAAACAATTGAACCGTCAGATCGCGGATGGATGCGACTGCTTCTGCAGCCAGCCGCGTTGAGTCCGTTCTCATATAAGTGATAAGGCCGACGGAACTCCTCCCTATGTTCACGCCTTCATATAATTGTTGCGCTACCATCATGGTACGGCGGGTGGTAAAGTTCAGTTTGTGAGCTGCTTCCTGCTGTAAAGTGCTGGTAGTAAAAGGCGGCAGCGCGCGGCGGGTCACCGTTTTACGGAAAGCCGCTTCTACCTTATATTCTGCTTCTTTCAGTTCATTCTCTACGGTCAGCGCTTCTTCCGCATTGCGCATCTCCAGTTTCTGGCCGTCCTTTTTCAAGACATCTGCTTCAAACAACGGCTCTTTTATATCTTTACGCAGTTTTGTCTTAATGGTCCAAAATTCTTCCGGAACAAATTTCGCAATCTCTTTGTCCCGGTCGGCGATCATTTTGACAGCCACCGACTGCACCCGTCCTGCGCTTAATCCCTTACGGACCTTGCGCCACAGAAGCGGGCTCAATTTATATCCGACCAGACGGTCAATGATCCGGCGGGTCTGCTGGGCGTCAACCATCGCCCGGTCGATCGTGCGGGGATGTTTCAGCGCATCCTTTACCGCTGAGGCAGTAATTTCATGAAATACGATCCGGCAGGGAGCTTTGTCATCCAGTCCCAAAATATGAGCCAGATGCCAGCTGATAGCTTCCCCTTCCCGGTCAGGGTCAGTTGCCAGATACACTTTGTCCGCCTTGGCAGCTTCCGCTTTCAATTCCCTGATCAGGTCGCCCTTTCCACGTATATTGATATATTTCGGTTCAAAATCATGCTCGACGTCAACACCCAGCGTGCTTTTCGGCAAATCGCGAAGATGCCCCATAGAAGCCGCCACCGCGTAATTTTTCCCCAAAAACTTTGTAATGGTTTTTGATTTGGTCGGTGATTCCACAATGATTAAATTCTTTCCCATACATCCTCCATAATAACAGATTAAATTATAACAGTAACTATATCAATGCGTTTGTTACAGTATATTGATTTAAATTATGACAACACTTGTATCATGCAGAAGTCAGGACTGCACATACCGCTGTGCAGCGTCGGTCTGCACAAAGCCTTTCATCTGCAGTTCCAGCAGCAGTACGCTCGTCTCCGCCACGCTCCATCCGGTAGCTGTTACCAGCTGCTCCAGCGTCTGCGGTCCCTGCGTCAGCAGGTCAAGCAACTTACGCTGCTGCTCCGAACACACGCGTAACGGCGCCCTGTCCTCTATACAGGCAAACAGGTTGGAATGGATACTGCCGGCAAGTTCCGGAAACAGTTCTTCCAGCACATCATCCGGAGCTAGGGCAATACGAGCCCCATCCCGTATCAGCTTATGGGGACCGGCGCTTTTATCAGAAAAGATATTACCGGGAATACAGAACAGATCCCTGCCTTCATCCATGGCAAACTCTGCAGTAATCAGCGCGCCGCTGCGAACCGCAGCCTCTACCAGCACCACCCCCTGCGACAATCCGCTGATGATCCGGTTGCGTTCAGGAAAACGAAACGGCAGCGGTTCTGTTTCGGGCGGATACTCGGAAATCAGCGCTCCCTGTTCCGCAATTTTCGCAAATATTGTTCTGTTTTCGGGCGGATATGTGATATCCACGCCGCACCCCAGCACTGCGACAGTTTTTCCGCCCGCCTGCAATGCTCCTTTATGGGATGCCGTGTCGATACCTTTGGCGCCTCCGCTGACAATGACTACGCCGGCCTTCGCCAATTCGCTGCTGAAATACCCGGCAACCTTCAGCCCATAGGCGTCAGCCATTCTGGACCCTACCATACCGATGCTGTACCGGAAGTCCGGCAGCGTTCCTTTTACATACAATACCAGCGGCGGCTGCAGGATCCGCTTCAGCCGTTCCGGATATGCGTCGGATACGATGGGGATTACATCAATATGCAATCGTTCACATTGCTCCCGCAGCTTTTCGGGAAAGCGGTCATGCTGTTTCCGGCTTTGTACAAAAGCCGCAACTGCTTTTGGCGACAAAATCCCCGTCGCCAACAAATCCGCTTCCTCCGCTTCATACGCATTCTGTGCGCTGCCAAAAACCTTGACCAGCGCCATCATGTGCGCCGCGCCAATTCCTTTGGCAGCTCCCAGTGCAGCCCAGCAAAATTTCTCCATAAAATACGCCTCTTTTCTGAAATATTGGGTGCGCTAAAAAGCAATATTAATTTTATATAAAATACATCGTTTTGCAAAACCCTGATAAAATTTTTATCCAAAAACTTCTGAAATGCAAAACGTCATTACTATCTATAGCATATTGCATAACAGAAAGTCAATGGATTTTTTATTTTTCTACATTATTAAATGTAAATTTTGCGTGAACTCTGCAATCCGCTGCGCCGCTTCCGGACGTCCAAAAGCAGACCGTCTCTTGTTTTGCTGTTGAATCCGATCCGCATACGGAAGCCCGGCGGCCTGCCGCAGGATTTCAGCCAGCCGCTTTGTATCATTCGCTGCCTTCACTCCGTACGCCTGTTGCACAAAAACAGTGTTCGCCTGCTCCTGCCCCGGCAAAGGCGAATAAATGGCGATGTCCGAACCGCACGCCAGACACTCCGCCAGAGAGACTCCCCCTCCTTTGGTAATAACCAGATCGGAGCCCGTCATCAGCTGCGACAGTTCCTTGGTAAATCCAAACACTTTCAGATGCGAATCGGCGCCGCCAGCTTGTGCTTCCAGTTTTTTCCGCAAGTCCGCATTATGTCCGGCAACAGCCACAAAATAGATGTTACCGGTCGTTTCGCGACGCAGTTCCCGGAGGATGGCTTCCATAGGCAGCATACCTCCTCCGCCGCCGACCAGCAGACAGACAAACGCATCCTTCGGCCAGCCAAACCGTTTTCGCAAATCCCGATGTGCGGCGGCAACATCCCGGTGTTGGCAAAAAGCAGAACGCACCGGAATACCAAAAGCATAACACGCAGGCGAATCAGTTATCAATCCATTTTCGGAACCATTTTCATTGGGAAGCAATCCATCCTTTTCCCTGTCCGATCGATCTTTATCCGCAGCTCCGGAAGCACCCGCCACAATTTGTCCGCGCAGCCTTTCATCCGCCAGAAAATACGCATCCACTCCATTGCAGATCAGCCAGCGGTGCACAGTAAAATCCGTCACTACCACGCCCAGCCATAAGCCCGGATCGTATTTTTCTTTGTACAATGAAAAAATTCCTGTAGGCGTAGCATGGGTGCTGTACACCACATCCGGTCTCACCCTTTCGATAAATGATCGGCCCAGACGAAGCAGCAGGGAATTGATACCATTACGCATCCACAACGAACCGCTGTTCCGATTGCCCCAGCGATAGGACATGGCATACAGGCCCGGACAGATTCTTAAAATTTTTTCGTAGCTTCGTAAAAACAGTTTGCCTAAAAATGAAGGAAAAAAACTGAATACGTTTCCCTGAACCACTTCCACGTTTTCCAGGCGCGTCAGCGATTCCTCCAGCGCATTGGCCGCCATCTGGTGACCGCTGCCGATGGGAGCGCTCATAATTAAAATTTTCAATTTTTCTGCACGCGGCTTTACTGCGGAATCCATTGCCGATTTACCAACCTATGCTATAATAACTATACGAAAAATAACACGGCGATTGTAACGCCGTCCTTTGATACGCTATTCTACTATACATTAGCTTTAAAATTTATGCAAGAAGATAAAATTATGATTTTAAGTTATGCAATTTGTATGAAGAGAATACAATAAACGCTGCCGGAATGAAGGCAGCAGAACGGAGAACAACATGAGCAACCTGAATTCCACACCTGCAGGAGAACGCATCCATATCGGTTTATTCGGCCGCCGCAACGCGGGAAAATCCAGTCTGATCAACGCGCTGACCGGACAGAAGCTGGCTGTGGTCGCTGATGTGCCTGGCACCACCACCGATCCAGTTTTAAAAGCAATGGAACTGCTGCCGCTGGGTCCTGTTCTGATGATGGACACAGCAGGCATCGATGACACCGGAGAACTGGGCGCCCTGCGGGTACAGAAATCACTGCAGATGTTAAATAAAACCGATATCGCCATCGTAGTTATCGACAGCTCCGCTGGTATCACCGAAGAAGATAAAAAACTGTTGCAGCGCATCAGGGATAAAGAACTATCCTGCGTCGTGGTATTTACCAAAGCCGATCTCGCTAAGAAAGGCAGCGCCAGCGGCGAAACACCATCCAAAGATCCCTGCACACAGAAAGTATCGACGGATGCCATTCCCGCTTTCCTCCCGCAAATCACTGTCAGCGCGGAAACCGGTGAAAATATCCGCGAGCTGAAAGAACTGCTGGCTCATCTCGCGCCGCAGAAAAAAGCGCCCTATCCCATCTGTTCCGACCTGATCAGGCCGGGTGACACTATTCTGCTGGTAACACCCATCGACAGCGCCGCTCCCAAAGGACGGCTGATCCTTCCCCAGCAGCAGACTATCCGCGACATCATTGATACCGGTGCCTCTGCTATCGTCACGCAGGAAAACAATGTAACCCATGCGCTGGCTAATTTAAAGACATCTCCGGCGATGGTCATTACCGACAGCCAGGCATTCGGAAAAGTAAACCAGTCCGTACCAAAAGAAATCAACCTGACTTCTTTTTCCATTTTAATGGCGCGCCATAAAGGAAATCTGGAGCAGGCAGTCCTCGGCGTTGCCGCATTAAAAACGCTGAAAGACGGCGACCATATCCTGATCTCCGAAGGCTGCACCCACCACAGACAGTGCGGCGATATCGGAACGGAAAAGCTGCCGAAATGGATCCGCGCATTTACCGGTAAAGATTACAAAATGTCCTGGACCAGCGGCACGGAATTCCCGACAGATCTTACTCCCTACAGGCTGATCATTCACTGCGGCGGCTGCATGCTGAACGAACGGGAGATGCAGTACCGCTACCGCTGCGCAGCCGACCAGCACATACCCATGACTAACTACGGCCTGTGCATCGCTTACACCCACGGCATTCTGAAACGTTCGTTAAGCGTGTTCCCCCGTCTGGCAGAAAAACTGTAAACTGTAAAGCAAGCCTGCTCGTTTTATCACGGACAGGCTTTTTATTTGATAAATTGAAGTTTATAAGCCCGGGCTGACGCCGCCTG
>DDQB01000104.1:360-6264 GCA_002342505.1 Acidaminococcaceae bacterium UBA2453 | reverse complement strand
CGGCGTCAGCCCGGGCCACAAAATTGTTGTTTTTCTAACAGCCGTAGATTTTTCTGCGGCTGTTTTGATATAATTAATAAAAATGATGTTTACGAATACAAATCGTTGTTTCTTTGTTTACGGAGGATTAATGTATGGAGGGTTTGCAGAACGCAAAACACAAAACGGAATTCCTCATCGTGGGCGCAGGCGCCGCCGGGTGTTCCCTGGGGTATCTGCTGAAAAAGGCAGGTGCGGAGGTGCTTGTACTGGAACGGCAGGATGAAGCAACGCGGGTGAAACTCTGCGCCGGGATCCTGGAGAATCGGGCAGAACAAGCTTTTGCTTCTGTTTTTGGCATGTCGGTGGACGAGGCGGGGCTTGCCCCCATGAATCTGGAATACTTTAACCTGTGTCGCGGAACCCATGAGCTGCCCCGGGCCACGAAGGAGCACAACGCTTCCGGAAGGGAATCGGTGGCGGAGTCGAAGCCGAATGGTTTGGGCAGCAGCCCGGACGGTTATTTTAAAAAGAGCGGCAAGTTGCTGGCAAAAATAATCCTCAACCAGGCTGTGGGCTATGATTTGAATAAGAATGGTACTTTTCGCACGCTGCCACGGAAACGGCTGGATGATTTTATCCGGGATCGGTACCTGTCTTTGGGTGGGAAGTTGCTGGATTGCACGGTGATCCGTTCGGTAAATGAGGCTGCCGGCGTTGCTCAATGTATCGACCTGCGGACGAAGGATTTGTTCGGGGTGCAGTTTGGCAATCTCATCGGCGCGGATGGAGCCTGTTCTGCCGTGCGCCGTCTGGTGAGCGGGACTGGGCCGGAAGCATCTCTGGCTTTGGAAACGGCAGTGCCTCTGGCGGGGAAGGGAATGATTATGCAGCTGATTCCCGGCGCGCCGGGTTACAACTGGTATATTCCCCGAGGTAACGACGCCACGGTGGGCTGTTACTACATGGATCTGGATTATGGGCCGGAAGCGGGGGCTATCTGTCGGCAGCGGCTGGCAGCTTTTTGCAAAGAGATTGGCATGGCCTTGCCAGAGAGAGTTCCCGGCGCTCTGATTCCCCGGGGCGATCAGGTCCTGTTGCAGCCGGGGAAACGCACGTTCCTGGTGGGGGATGCGGCTGGTTTGATCGACATGTTTACCGGGGGCGGCATTCATTACGCCATGCTTTCGGCTCAGGCTCTGGCAGGTTCCTTTACCGGCGGGCCTTTTTATGCAGAGGCTATGAAGCCGCATCTGGCGTTTATTAACAAGAATGCGGAAAATGTGAAACGATACTATAATATTTTACAATTATTTGGATAACAGTATATAATTATATTCCATTGTTTTTGGCGATCTGATGGCTGCAACTGTCGGGAGCCTGTTCATGGCTGGTCTGCGTGGAAAGTGTCACTATTAACCAAAAATTTCAATAGCGATGGATATGGCGATCCTGAGTGAAGCAAATTCCTGTTAATCTTATAGAAGTCTTCCTTATCGGAAGGCTTCTTTTTTTATTGGGGCTTTAATGCCAATAAAAAACAGGCGCCCTTTTGACAGAGCGCCTTAAGACCTTTTCAGTTCAGACTTCTTTAACCATTTTCTGTGAGGTCGGGGCTTTGCCCGCGAACTTCTTTGAAAAATTGTACTTCTTTATTTTTTATTTGCAGTTCGGCTCAGGACTGGCACTGCAGCCAGGATCAGCACGATGCCCAGCAACTTCTGCAGGGAAAATGCTTCCCCCAGGAACAGGAAGCTGACAATGGCGGCCACCACCGGTTCCACCGTCGCCAGAATAGCGGCGTGTCCTGCTTCCAGTTTCTGCAGACCGTTCATGTATAACACGTTGGGCAGCACGCAACTGATAAGACTGATACCTAAAATACCGCCCCAGACCTGCCAGTCGGCGAATAAGTCCAGCTTGTCTGCCAAACCGGAAAAGGGAAGTGTAAACGCAGCAGCGAAAATAAAACACCAGAGGCTGACGGTGACAGGGGAATACTTTTGCGTGGCCGGCTTTCCGAAAATGCTGTACAACGCATAACCGAACCCGCTGGCAAGACCGTATAATAATGTTTGCCGGCTGACGAACAAATTGCCGGCAAAGGCGCCGGTAATACAGCCGCAACCGATAAACGTCATGATGAGGGCGACGGCTTTTTCTTTTGTCAGCTTCTCATGGAACAAGGCTACGGACATCAGCATGACGAAAGCAGGAGCCGTGTAAAGCAGCAGGGCGGCAATGGCCAGGCTGCCTCCGGCGATGGCGTTGAAATAACAGTAATTAAAAAAGACCAGACCGACTACGCCGTTGCCGAAGAACATCCAGCTGTCCCTGGGGCGGATGGCAAACTGGCCGACGTCCCGGCGCCCGACGATGAGCGCGGTAAGGATCATGGCGGCAGTCACCCTGAGGGTAGTGATCTGCAGAGGGTCAAACCCTTTTCCCGCCAGGATATGTACAAAAAGCCCGATGAGACCCCACAGGATCCCAGCGCCCAGTACAGAAAGTACAGCAGAATTTTTCATGGTTTTACGATATTCTCTTTTCGCTTACTTAAGGAACTTTTTGTTAAACAGAGTCTCATTCCCCTTAAGAGGAACAAACGCCTCAACGGGCCCTATGACGGCAGGACCCAGGATACCCGGCGCCCAGTACATGGTGATCCCTTCGTTACCCCATGTCCATGTCAGAGGCGGTTCCCCTGCGTAATCCAGCCGGAACAGCTCGTCTACAATGCTCTTATAGTTATCGTAATAAAACAGCTGCCGGTCATTCTTAATTTTTTCCAGTGCAGGCTTTACATAATTTTCCCGGAACTCGTTCCGTTTTCCGGGCGCCAGCACATCGTCCAGCGTAATGAATTCGCCGGTAACCGTGTCAAGGTTGTAGGAAGAAATTTCGATGTCAGGCCGTGTGCCTCCCCGATTCTGATAAAACTCTACGTACAGGCTCAGAATATTCCGGTCCAGATATTTCTGCCAGATCCTCTCTTCCAGCAGGAAATGCATGTAATCTTCCGGCCGGTGCTTCTTCAGTTCCACAGCGTCGTTAAAGCCGGTCCGGGCATCATCCTCCATGCGGTATTTCCACTCTGTGTTATGCACCTGCTCCAGCTTTTTCGCCAGAGCCGGGAACTGATCGGCATTCTCCACAATAAGGCGGGTGTAATCGGTAACGATGCAGACCTGCCCCTGTGGCGTCCGATATTCTTTTTTCTGCTGCTCCATGCGTATCTCTGGCAGAATCTCCGCTGAAGATTCTGCAAAACAGGGCACTGCGGAGCATATCATCAACAACATGGCAACAAGGGTAATCATCAGTTTCTTCATAATATACTACCTCCTTCAGCTGCCTGACCTTAGAAGCTGGCGCCGCAAACCTCTTTAAAAAATGTAAATTCAGCCGGGAACACTTTATCGTACTCTCAAAATACCAATATTATTATACCATGCCATTGTTTATGCATCAATCTGCCTCAAGCAGTTCATCCCCTCATGAAATTTAGTCATTCCGATGGAACAGACCTGAGCAAAATTTCGATTTGTTGTTATAACAGTCATGGTAATCCCATGGCTGTTTTGTTATAATTAAACCGGTAAAACAATTTCAGGATTGGCAGAGGACTTGCCGATGTCTAATCCAGGGTACAGGAAGGGGATTTGCGTATGTATGAATTGATAAGCAGCATATGTTCAATATTTCAGGATCTGGCAGACCTGGTGTGGGGATTTCCTACCAACATTGCGTGGTATGCCAGTCTTCCAGTCATAGGCGAACTGCCGCTGGTGATTATCCTGCTGGTGGGAACAGGTATCTACTTCACCTGTAACCTTCGCTTTGTCCAAATCAAGTATTTCAGGTACGGACTCAATGTTCTCATAAACAGCCATAAGGAGAAACAGGGGATCAGCCCGCTGGCCTCATTCCTGCTATCCACGGCTATGAGGGTTGGACCGGGAAATATTTTGGGCGTGACAGGAGCAGTTTCCACGGGCGGCCCCGGCGCCCTGTTCTGGATGTGGGTGTCTGCGTTTTTCGGCATGGCGACAGCATTTGTAGAATCGACACTATCCCAAATATATAAAGAAAAGCAGGGAGACGAATATGTTGGCGGCCTCCCCTGCTATGGCAGGAGGTTTCTGGGAGGAGCAGCCATCATAGGCGGCGTCCTGAGCTTCCTTTATATCATCTACGCCTTGCTCTGCATCCCGGCCCAGGGCTTCAACACCATCTCCGCCATGGTGGCAGTCACACAAAATCTGGCTGGGACAGAAATTGCCGCAGGCAGTTCTTTGATCTGGGGATTCTTCCTGCTGCTGATGGCGCTGACAGCCTTTTCAATCTTTGGCGGGCTCCGGCGCATAACCAACATAACCGATGTGCTGGTGCCAATCATGGCAGTGGTTTATGTAGTTGCTGTTCTGGTAATGGTTGCCATGAAACTTGAGCTTTTGCCATGGTTCTTCTATGTGGTGGTCACGGAAGCCTTCCGCCCGGAACCGGTCTTCGGCGGCGCGCTGGGTATAGCTCTTTCCCAGGGAATCAAGCGCGGCCTGATGAGCAATGAGGCTGGGCAGGGCACGCTTTCAATGCCTGCCGCTGTATCCTACGCCAAGCATCCGTGCGACCAGGGCATTATACAGGCTATTGGCGTATTCCTTGATACCATAGTTATCTGTACCCTGACCGGTTTCGTCCTCATCATGGGACAGGCCTGGATGAAGGATGGTTCAGCTGCCTGGTTTAAAATGGGACGTCTGGAAAAATTCCTGGCTTCCTGCGCACAAATGCTGGGAAGCGAAGCTGGCTATGGACTTGCCACATTGGTCATCAGTATCTGCTTTGGTATATTTGCCTTTACCTGCCTGTTGGGTTTCCTGTCCTTTTCAGAAATATGCGCCAAACAGATTTCAAACAATACAGTCTTCATCGTGGCAGTCAGGCTGGTAAATCTGGCAGTATTGGCCTTTGGCATGATTACGAATATTGTCGGTTTCGACCTCAGCGCCCTTTGGAATCTCAGCGACTTTGCCAACATCATGATGGTATGCTGCAACCTGCCTCTTCTTTATCTGGGTTTTGGCAAAGTGCAGAAGGCCTTTAATCATTTCGAATGCAAGGAAGGCAAATTCGGCTCCGAAATATTGGATGAACCGTTGCCGGTCTGGGATGAAAGCCGGTGAATAAAATCCTGTTTATCAGGATAATTGATGAAAACACGGGGTGATAAGTATTATGCAGGAAGAAGAAAGCAGGATACATGAAACGGTGAAGTCAGTGTATCCATTTGAAACCGGGGAAGATACTATTTGTGATTATGTTCGCCAGGCTGTTAGGACGGAACTTGCAAAAAAATTCCCTTCCGGCCATACGGGCTGTCTTTCCACTGCAGTAGTGGAAGCTATCAGTGCCAATATTTATTTCGACAGGAAAAAGGAGTTCCCGGATGACAGGGAGGGCGCTGATATTTATCTGCAGAACCATACGGGAAATTCATCTTACGCGGTGGCGTTTACGGAACAGGGTAAAAAGTACTGGATGATACACAGCGGTTACGATGCGCTGCCGTCCCATATCGCAGGGGTCCAGGTGACGATTGAACGGCCCGAACATAAAGGCTGTTGCGGTGAATGAACCCTGTTAGGGACAAGGGTATAAATAAATTCAGGTAAGGAGGATGACCGTGTGAGTACACATATGCAAACGATCAATAGTTCTTTTGCAGATCAGGCGAAGGAATTTGAAAATCCAAACATGAATTTTTCCAAAAAAGAATATCTGGATTATACAATGAGAGCAATCGGGGCAAAAGAAACAGATACCGTATTGGAAGCGGCCGCAGGCACCTGTGTCTGTGGAAGGACGCTGGCCCCCATGGTACAAAAGGTCGTCTGCCTGGATGCGACGCAGCCCATGCTGGAC
>DDQB01000104.1:0-342 GCA_002342505.1 Acidaminococcaceae bacterium UBA2453 | reverse complement strand
CTTTCGTTCCACCATTTCCAAGGAATGAAGAAGCCCTTTTCAGAGATGGACAGGGTGCTGAAGCCAGGCGGAAAGCTTGTGATTATTGATATGGAAGCTGCCGAAGAAGAACTCAGGGACACAGAGGATATGATCGAACGGCGGAGAGACGCTTCCCATGTCCGCAACAGAAGCCGGCAGGAATTTGTTTCCCTGTACCGGAGTGCCGGTTATGAACTGGCTAAAGAGGAAAGCACACGGATCCCGGTCAGGCTTTCCGCCTGGATGGACCTGACCAATACGCCGGAAAATGTAAGGAAAGATATTATTCAGCTGATGGAAAACGAGATAGACGGAGGACTT
>DDQB01000061.1 GCA_002342505.1 Acidaminococcaceae bacterium UBA2453 | reverse complement strand
TGCGAATCGCTTATACAGAGTAAGCGAGCAGACGAATTAATCAGTGCTTCCTTAATTCTCCTTCACCCCGTCCATGCAGTCTTGCAGTTTTGCATTCCAGATTTTTTCAAACAGGTTGGCGGCGCCGCGGATGCCGCAGAGGGGCTCGTCGGTAGCAATGATTTCATGATAAGACGGCAACGCGATATTACAATTAATAAAAGGCTTCTTCAGTCGGACCAGGCGGCTTGCTTCCAGGGATGATCCCAGGACAAGGCCGCCTTTCCAGTTTTCAAAGGTCTCTTTCATGGCGGCGTCGTCTTTTCCCGCAAGGAGAATCCTGTCTGCCGCCGGGGGACGCAGGCCGGTGTCATGGGTAAAGTGGATGACGAGGTTGCCCGTGTCCGCCCATTCGCCCCGCACTGCTTCTGCAATACCTGCCGCTTCCGAAGGCGGCGCGGCGATGAGGATGTTGTCGAACCACAGGGGTCCCCACAGGGACTGCATGTTGCTGCTGCGGAACTGGAGCCGCGCGTTCACTTTCTCTGCTTCCTGCCGGACTGCTTCCAGGTTGGTTGCCGGAAGGACTTCGTTGATTTTTTCCAGCCACTGTAACGTTCCCTGGATCCCGTAAGGCATGCCCACAGACAGAAACGGCATGCCAAAGTCGTTTTCCAGCTTTTTCGCTGCTTTAAGCGCCAGTTCGTCCCGCAGTACCAGGTTCAGGTCTGCGTTGGGTAGTTCCCTGATCTCATCCCAGGCAGAGCTGCCGCCGGGAATGGCGTTGATGCGGTACCCGGCTGTTTCCAGTATTCGGCGGATCTCCGTAATGTCTTCTTCCCCGCGGAAGCAGGTAGGGGTGAGGCCCAGCAGATTGAGGGACGGCTTTGAAGCATCGCCGCTGTTTGTGCGTGCGCCGTGTTCGTTTGTTGCGTTTGTGTCTTCTTCGTTTTCGTTTATAGCGTTTGCAACATTGGCGTTGTTGTTTATGGCATTTTTCTTTTTGCCTGCAGCGGGTTTCGTTCTCCCTTGTTTTTCCACTTCAGCAATGACCCGCAGCAGCGCGATTTCATATCCCTGGGGGAAATCCCCGGCGATGCCGCCGCTGTCCACGGCATAAACGGGGCAGGGCAATTCCGCTCTGGCAGCGATGCCCGCAATGTCGTCGCCTACCAGGCTGACGCTGCAGTTGTTGACTATGAAAACCCGTTCCGGCGTGAAGTTGTTTTTTACAAAATCCAGTCCTGCCAGCAGATCCTTTTCCGTTCCGTACACCAGCGCGTTGCCTTCCGGCTGGGTGCAGTGGAAACGGCGCAGGGCCGAGGCGTCGTAGTCTTCCACATATTTCATGGCATAAAAATAGCACCAGAGGGGGCCGTTGATCAGGATAAAGCTGCCGGGGATGGAGGCAAAGAAGGCGGACGCGCCGGTAAGGGCGCAGACCGACATATGATGGCAGGCCGTGGCCCAGTTTGGTTTACGCATAGGCGATCCCTCCTTCCCATAGCGCAGCGTCACAGCGCAAAGTGAAACCGCAGCACAAAGCAGCGTCACAGCGCCAAAGAGGCGCGATCCGTGTTACTTCACGCATAGGCGATCCCTCCTTTGTTTCCGTATCGGCACAGCAGCCGGTAAATGGTCCGCATCAGTATGATTTCTCCGTCGGTTCCGGCCAGGGGAACCATGGGAATGAAAAACTGCTTCACCGGATTGTCCATGATTTCGTCCGTGGTGATCAGCACGGACGCCGATCCCAGTACCTGTTGGAAATTCCCGTCGCTGATGATGGGGATGGAGGAGGGAATCCACTCTTTCACTATAGCGGTTACTGCTTCTTTTTCTTCTTCCATTAATTTATCGTACAGAACAACGGCCGTAATATCCATCTGCATGCGTTGGATGGTATGCAGCGTCTCCGCCGGATTGTACCAGCGGGGGCCGCGGCCGATGCCCAGCACGGCTTTTTTATTTTTAGTGACAGGGAGAATGGTGTCCACAAAGTCATTCAGCCGCGCTTCTTCCTCTTTAATGATGCGTTCGCCCAGCGCTTCATCCTGCAGCAGTCGCGCAATTTTGCGGAGCCATTCGCAGGTGTTCTGCCAGCCCACCGGATACACATCGCGAACAGAGGGCGTGCCAAACTTCTCTTCCCACTCCGCCGCCGTTTTTTCCAGACCGCCCTGGGTCTGCCCCGCATAGCTGAGGGGGATGAGAAGGGAAGCAGAAGAAAGGTCTTTCCACTGGGAAAAGGGGATGTAACCGGGAAACTGCCACTTCACTGTCAGCCCGAAACCGGACAGCAGGCGTTTCACTTCCCGGGCATACTGGCCGCAGGGTCCCATCTGGTCGCCTAACAGCAGGACCGTGCCGGGAACCTGAGGTTGCGGTTTGATGAACCGTTCCATGATCAGCTTTGCGGTCTGGAAATAGCCTTCCGAATATTCGCCCCCCAGAAATCCGCCGTAGGGTACGCAGAGAACGGGAATGTGATACTCATTTTCCGCATCTTCTGCTTCCTGTTCCACGTCATCGCCGATGACCCCGGCTACGCAGGAGGTAGCAATGACAAGGCACTTGGGGTGCCAGGTTTTCATTACATAGGCGATACATCCCCGCAGCCGTTCCGCGCCTCCAAAGATGCTGTCTTTTTCCTGCAGGCCGGAGGCAATCAGGGGCACGGCGTCCACTTTTTCGTCCATGTGGTCGCCGATGATACGGTACTGGGCGCCTAAATCCATTAAGGTCGCCACATGGGAACAGCCTTCCGGACCGTGGAAGATGACGGCGCAGCCGTCGCAGAAGCTCACCGCCCGCCAGACGCCGGGCATGGTGCAGCTGCAGGAGCGGTTCTTTGTAAACAGCCATTTTGTAGCCAATTTGTTTTTAGCGTCAGTTTTTTGTTCCATTTTTCTTTGTCTTTCCGTTATTGTGCGCGCAACATGCTTTGCTTCATGGAATCCTTCGGAACTCCTGAGCCATTCGTCTGCGCGCTTTACGTCTTTGTTCCGTAAAGTGTCACAAGGTTTTCCAGTTCTTCAAATTCCATGGGGGTAGGGACAGAAAGCTCCGTATTGTTCCAGATGGTTTCCGCCAGCTTTTGGTAGACCGCGGCCTGCTCCGAATCCGGCGCATATTGCAGCACCGTCTGCCGCCGGTTTTCTGCTAAATTCACGATCCTGTCCCGGGGCACAAAAGCGACGAGGCGGGTGTTCAGCTTTTTCGCAAACGCTGTCAGCAGTTCCCGTTCCCCCGGCGTGTTGCGGCTGTTGCCGATGAGGCCGGCCAGGCGCACATTGCCCCGGCTGGCAAAACGCCGTATGCCTTTGGCAATGTTGTTGGCGGCGTACAGGCTCATCAATTCGCCGGAAGAGATAATGTAAATCTCATTGGCGTAACCTTCCCGGATGGGCATGGCAAATCCGCCGCACACCACGTCGCCCAGTACATCGTATAATGTTAAATCAACAGGCGGCACCGCCTTCAGCTTATCCAGCAGCTGCAGGGCCACGATGATGCCCCGGCCCGCGCAGCCCACTCCCGGCTCCGGCCCGCCCGCTTCCACGCAGGTGATGCCGTTGTACCCGGTGTGGACGATGTCTTCCGCTCTGATGGCATCCATATCGCTGGTGCGCACTTTATCCAGTACCGTCTCCTTGCAGATGTGCCCCAGCAGCAGGCGGGTGCTGTCATTTTTCGGGTCGCAGCCGATCTGGCACACCTTTTTGCCCAGCAGGCTCAGGGCCGCCGACACATTGGAGGCGGTGGTGGACTTGCCGATGCCGCCCTTTCCGTAAAACGCGATCTTTTTCATGTGACCTCCGGGGAATGAAATGAATGTTGCAAAATGAAAACAAAATCGCAAGACAAAAACCAAATTTGTTTTCATTATTAAGAACTAATCTTAATTCGTTTGCAATTTGATTTTTATATCATTATAGCACAGGGAAGGAAAGAGTGTGGTAAAATATTAAGGAAGTACTGATTAATTCGTCGGCAATCGCACAAACTCATTTAATCAGCGCTTCCTTAGAAACGTTCATCATAAATGGAACCATGCAGCAGGAAGATTGAATGCAGGCAAACTGCTGCGATGCGAAAGGAGAGCCGTATGTTTTACGCTGCAGAATATTCTTCGCCATTGGGAACCATCTCCCTTGTGTGTAACGAAACCCATCTGCTGGAGCTTACGCTGGAAACGCAGCAGAGCCGGTTAAAGGAAAAAGCCGAATGGATCGATGAAAAAGAAATCAGCGAAGCACAAAAGAAAAAAGTGAAAGCAAGCCTCGCGGATGAAAACACAAGCGAAGTGCGCGCAAACTTTACCAATAAAAATGCGGAAGGCGCCCTTGCACAGGCATCCTATAAAAAGGATGCCGCGAAGCGCCATGCCCTGCAACTGTTAGGCGCCGTATCTTGCTGGCTTGACTCCTACTTTGCCGGAAAGAACCCGGATCCGAACCAGCTTCCCCTCGCGTCACAGGGCAGCGCGTTCCGCCAGATGGTTTGGAAGGAGCTGTTGAAGATTCCCAGCGGTCAGACCACAACCTACGGAGCGATTGCGGGAACCATAGCAAAAAAGCTGCACAAAGAAAAAATGTCCGCCCGGGCGGTGGGCGGCGCCGTGGGGCATAACCCCATCGCCATCATCATTCCCTGCCATCGGGTAGTGGGAAGCGACGGCAGCCTTACCGGTTACGCAGGAGGCCTGGACATGAAACGCAAACTGCTGCAGCACGAGCAGGAATTTTGCATTTTTCCATTTAAAAAAGCAGTTCATATCTGAAAAAATGCAGCAAGTTCTTACCCCATTTTGGGGGTGAACGCAATGGCAGATTTCTCGAACA
>DDQB01000078.1:4570-6238 GCA_002342505.1 Acidaminococcaceae bacterium UBA2453 | reverse complement strand
GCATCCTTGATGACACAGGGGCCGTTCATGCCGCAGGCGTCGCATCCCTGGCAGGGATGAATATCTTCAAAAGCGGCGTTGAACCGGAACACTTCGTGCCCGTTACTCTTCGCGCCTTCGATAAATTTATCTGCCAGCAGGGCAGAGGTACCGTTCCGGTGGGGGCTGCCTGTTACTACTACAATTTTCATGATGCGTTTCCTCCGTTATAAATTCTTGCCGATAGCAACTGCCTGTTCCGGAAATTCCGAGCCTTCGATGGCAGAACGGCTGCCGCAACCATAGCCCAGCACCCGGCCCACGTCCTGCCATTCCATGTAACGCACCAGGGTATCGTAATGTTCCTGCAGCGAATTGAAGGTAATGTTCGCGCTGTTCCAGGCCGTCGCCATCAGCATGGATTTTTTGCGATGGATGGAACCGGTTCTGGAATAGAATCGGTCGATAACCGTCTTGAGCTGTGCAGAGAAACCGTAATAATACAATGGAGTAACCAGCGCCACCATGTCGCAGTCCACTAATTGATGAATCAGTTTTTCTTCAATAGCATCCTTGATGACACAGGGGCCGTTCATGCCGCAGGCGTCGCATCCCTGGCAGGGATGAATATCTTCAAAAGCGGCGTTGAACCGGAACACTTCATGCCCGGATGCTTTGGCTCCTTCGATAAATTTGTCCGCCAGCAGGGCAGAGGTACCGTTCCGGTGGGGGCTGCCGCAAAGCACAACGATCTTCAGCTTTTTGCCCTGGGATACGCCGCCCGGTTTTGCTTCCGCACTTTGAGCAGCAGCCGCACCGGCTTTTTTATTCCCGCTGACCGCGTTGATGCCGCAACCGCTTAAAAACAGTGTCAGCGCCCCAGCGCCTGTAACTTTTAAAAATTCTCTTCTGTCCATGATGATTCCTCCAGCATATAAATCATGCTGATTATTTTATTTCGTACTGCATGTCCTGGAAAATACAGTTGCCGATCCTTACAGCCCGTTATCTTTCAGCCAGCCGTCGATACTGCCGGTAAAGTTAGCCAGCAGGCCGTCTTTTACCTGTGCATTTGGCAGCGTCTTACGCAGGTCGGCTACGCTGGAAGTGATGTCGCTGCCGCCGCTGGTTGCAAAGGGAAGAATGGTTTTACCGCTCAGATCCTGCGCTTCAACAAAAGTTTTCACAGCCATGGGTTCAATGTACCACCAGATGGGGTAGCCCAGCAAGATTACGTCGTACTGTTTCAGATCAGGCAGCGGACCTGCCAGTTTGGGCCGTACATTTTGTTCTTTTTCTTTCTTGCCGATGTCGATCGTTGCATGATAATCTTTCGGATAGGCTGTTTCCGGTTTGATTTCAAACAGGTCGCCGCCGGTTTTGCTTTGGATCAGTTTGGCAACATTGCGGGTGGTTCCGCCCCAGGAAAAATATGCAACTAATACTTTCTTGTTTCCCGACGGCGCCGGCGCAGCCTCCGCCTGTTTTACCGCTGTCGGTTTCGCGTCTTTTGGCTGTTCTGCCTTTTTCTCTCCACCGCCGCAGCCAACACAGGCAATCATCATAAAAATCGCAGTCAGTACCAATAAAATCTTTTTCATTTTGTTCCCTCCATTTTTAAAATTTTGTTTTTATTTGGACTTACGATAACAACGCAACACAAATAATTTAAGGAAGTGCTGATTAAAT
>DDQB01000078.1:0-4490 GCA_002342505.1 Acidaminococcaceae bacterium UBA2453 | reverse complement strand
CGTGCAGACGAATTAATCAGCGCATCCTTAAGCTTTTACGTTTTCGCTGATCTGCCGGATACAAAAATCAAGCCGGTCCAGTTCCTGCTGTTTTTTATGCACCTCGTCCAGAACCCGCAGCCGGCAGGTTCGCAATGCACGGATCCTGGCGTCCCGGTCGCCTGCAACCATCACTTTCCTGATTTCGTCTTCCTTCAGTCCCGTGCCTGTAAATTGATTAATATCCCTGTTGTCCATACACACCTTTTCATCTCCAAAAAAATAATGTAAGCGCATTCCTGTTCCTGCGCTTACATTATAGTGAGGATTTTATGATATATCAAATACTTAGTTTCTACGATTCTCCTATGCCCAAAAAGCATTTTATGTGTTCGATGAATTTTTCCGTGGCATTCCCAAAAGGCTGTCCCCGTTTCCATGCCAGCACCGTTCCTGATGTCAGCTCAGGATACAGAGGCCTGCAGACGATCTGCTCTTTGTCCCAATAGGGAATCGCGCCTTCTACTGATACGGCATAGCCAAATCCGTGTTTTACCATAATGTCCGAATTTGTCGGCAGGTTTCCTGTGAACGCTATATTCAGCGAGTTTGGATTTTTGCCAAACCAGTTCGCCAGTTCTCCCTGCACGTTGAGCCTTCTGGGCAGAATCAGCGGCTGCCCGTCCAGGTCGTCTTTGGTCACGCATTCTTTTTCCGCAAGGGGATCGTCGGGTTTCATCAAAACAACGAAACGTTCTTTCACAGCCAGCCTTGCATACGCAAACTTTTCCTTGTCAACCGGTTCCAGCAAAAGGCCGATATCGATCAGTCCGCGTTCCATACGCTCTTTAACCACATCCGCCGTCGCCGTGTAAAGGTCAAAGATAACCTTCGGATGCTTTTCCCGGAACGACCCGCAAATCTCTGCCAGCACTTCCACGCCGGCAACCTCGCCGCTGCCGATGGTAATCGTCCCTTCCACTTCTTTTTCCTGAAGCGGCAGTTCTGCAACCGTCCGGTCGACCAGTTCCACGATTTCTTCTGCGCGACGGCGCAGGAGCATTCCTTCATTGGTCAGCGTGATCTTTCGCGAGCCCCGCTGAAACAGTTTTACCCCGGTTTCTTCTTCCATCTGCGCCAGCTGCCTGGAAAGAGTAGGCTGCGTTATATGCAAAACTTCAGCCGCCCTTGAGATGCTTTCCTCACGAACAACTGTCAAAAAATATTTCAAGACTCTGATTTCCATCGGATCACCCCTTATGTATATACTGATTATATTATACACAAATCATGCCTGAAAAGCAATTTAGAAGTTACGCTATGCTTAAGGAAGCGTTGATTAAAGAAAGAGAGGTGCCATTATGACCAAAAAAGTTTTAATGCTACTGTTGTTATTTTCCATGCTTACGGGTTGTGTATTCGCCGGTGCAAAAGCAACAGAACAAAAAAGCGACGCGCCGGCGGGAAAAGAAAAAACTGAAACAATAGCTGATGTGGGAACGACGCGCGACGCAGACAGAAAAGAAAAGGAGAAGGACATGACGGCCGCAAAATTGATGATCAAAGTAATTGCAAATCAAAACGAAATCGTATTTTTGTTGAACGATTCTTCCGTTGCCCGTTCTTTTTATGCGCAACTGCCTTTAACGGTTGCGGCAGAAAACTACGGCAACAATGAAAAAGTTTTCCAGCCGCCGAAAAAACTTGACTGCAGCAAAGCGCAGGAAGGAGCATGCCCTGTTGGGACGATCGCCTATTTCTCGCCCTGGAACAATGTGTGCCTGTATTACGGCGACGCGCCCCGCTATACGGGACTGTATGTAATGGGCAAAACCGTACGTGGGTCGGAACTGATTCGAAATATTTCCGGAAAAATAAAAATTGAAGCTTACACCAGTGAAAAATAAAACAAAATCTTGTAATCCCAATACTCTTATTTTTCTTACAGCCGTAGATTTTTCTGCGACTGTTTTGTTATAATGATATAATAAAGCATGGAAGTATTTTATAAGAAAACTAAACCACTAAAATGTGTGCCTGCAAAAATTAACCGGAGGTTGCCAAATGAAAATCTGGAAAGTAATGGCGTTGATTTTATGTCTGAGTATTTTTTCGCCCGGGTTTATGGACGCGGCACAAGCCAAAAAGGACAATATGGTACAGGAAAAAACAGCCTATGTCACAAAATGCAGTTACAGCAGCACCGGGAGTTCGACCGGCGGGTACGAATACATTGAACTGACGCGCATCAATGACACGGAAGCCAGCTATAAAAGCCGGTTTAAAGAATGGCACAGTTCACCGGAAAAAGTAGTGGAAAAGAAAGTTTCAGCTAATATATTGAAGGAAATGGAAGCGCTGGGGAGGGAGTACAAAATTTTTAAATGGAAGGTCTTCCGCAAAAACGCCCTGTTCGCTTTGGACGCGGCTCATATCAATATGTCCGTTTCCTACAAAGATCCCACTAACAGCGCCGGCTGGAAACTCACTATACAGTCTGACGATGAAATGAATGACAAACAAAGAGAATATTTCCAGAAACTGCTTGATTTGTTGTATGGGGCAGACGCAGGATAATTCGTATTTTTCTTTTTTAAGGAAGCGCTGATTAAATCTTGCCAGAGGAGGGAAGGAACATGAAGTTACATAAAGCCAAACTGGCAGCGCTGGCTGCTGCCGTTTTATTCTCACTGAATGCAGCCGGAACAGCAGAAGCGGCAGCTCCGGAGAAACAGCTTTCACTGATTGCGGAGCAGGCTGTCGCGTGGAACGCTGACTTTGCAGATTCCCTGCGCGATGGGGACAGCTTTGCCATTACCGATCTAGACGGGAACGGGCGACTGGAACTTCTGATTTTGAAGTCTGTGCAAAATCCCATTCCCGAAGCCAATGCCAATGGCAGCAACCGGCAAAAGGGGATGGCTCTTGTGGCCAGTATGCCCATTACATTACGGCCGCGCGGATATGAGGTAAGCGCAGACGGGAAGCGTTTGGAAGAAATCATTTTCCATTACGAGGATAAAATTATTCCGCCCAACCTGACAAACATTAATTCAGGAAACGCGTATTATTACGCAAACGACAAAACCCGTTCTTACAGCATTTCCACACTGAATCGCATCGGGAAACTCGGGTTCCGCATGTATAAACAGGTTTTGTCGATGAAAGACGGGACTATGACGGTGCAGACCATTGGGATGGAACAGGGACAATACGGACTGTTTGATGATATTGCAACAGCGGAAGCCATCATTGAACTGCACGAAGACCAGTATGGTAAAAGAATAGAAAACCAGCAAGCATTTAACGAATATGTGGAAGCCTATCATGCCGGATGCGACCCTGCGCAAGTAAGAGTGTCATGGATTTCCGCTGAAGAACTGCGCCCGGCGTTAAAATCGACGGACACATTACGTTCCCTTCTTTCCGAAAGCTGGAAAGAGTTTCGTTTTGGATTAAAGGACAAGCCCGACGTAAAAAATAAAAAGAATAAAAACAAATAATTTAACGGGAACCGCGGATTCTAAGTAAGCAAAGCTTGCGGCGTTCTGCTTACGCTGCGCTTTCAGGCCATTTTTTGGCCATTCGCAAATTGCCCCCGGCAATGGCGCAAGCACACTTAATCAACGCTTCCCAAAACATTTCAGAAAGGTGGTAACAGTATGCGTAAAATTGGTATCGTAGGTGGGACCGGCATTGAAAATCCGGATACTTTGAAAGGTTTTGAAACAAAAATCATTGAAACGCCCTATGGCAAAGCACTGTGCAACATCGGCGAGATGAGCGGCAACATGGTGGCGTTTTTATCCCGTCACGGGGTAGATCATTCCGTAGCGCCGCACATGATCAATTACCGGGCCAACATCTGGGCACTGAAAAGTCTGGGCATCACCGAAGTTTTCGCCACTTCTGCTACAGGCTCCCTGAACCCGAACATGAAGGCAGGACACTTTGTAGTCTGCGACCAGCTGATGGATTTTACAAAGAACCGCATCAGCACTTTTTACGATAACCCGGTTCGCGGCGTAGCGCACGCAGATTTTACAAATCCCTATTGCGAAACCCTGCGGCAGAAAGCTATTGCAATTTTGAAAAATACGGACATCACCTTCCATGAAAAAGGCTGCTATGTCTGCACCGACGGCCCGCGGTTTGAAACGGCTGCCGAAGTGCGCGCTTATGCTATGCTGGGCGGCGATGTCATCGGCATGACTAATGCGCAGGAAGCGGCGCTGGCACGGGAAGCGGAACTGTGTTATACTAACGTGGCCATCGTCACCAACATGGGCGCCGGCATTTCTCCTACGCCGCTGTCCCACAAGGAAGTGGTGGAAGCCATGGCGAAGAGCATCAAAAATATGGAACAGCTGATTTTAGGTTTTATTGGGTACAATGTGGAAGTGGAAGATATTTGCCTGTGCAAGCATTGCATGAAAGATTTCGGCGGGTTTAAGCTGCATCCAGAGCAGGAGTAAAGCTAAAAAATAGGAATTTATGCGCCCGGTTTATGC
>DDQB01000071.1:289-25943 GCA_002342505.1 Acidaminococcaceae bacterium UBA2453 | reverse complement strand
TAAAAAACAGTCTTTAACAATCAGTATGCATTACATGATCGCTTTTGCCAAAAAACTGTTGCTTTGTTACCGCAGGCCTTCTGACAAAGCATTATTCTTTTTCATCCAGTTCAGCCTTTGCTTTTGCCAGGCCGATACGGATCATGGACGGACCGAAACCTCTCGCTGAAAAATAGCGCACCAGTGCGGCTACGCCTTTTTCCGTCGTACAGTCGTATTTTTTATCGCGCCGCTTCGCGATCTGGAGGTATGCAGCTTCTACCCGCTGCGCTTCCTCCTCCTCGGTCAGTCTCTGCAAAATTTCCGGAATATAGGTTTCATTTACCTGCTTTCTAAAAAGTTCCGCCTGCAAATGAAGCCTGCCGTACACTTTTTTACCGAGCCACGCTTCAAACACACGGTTTGCGTACCGTTCTTCATTGAGAAAATCATAGGCCTTCAGCTTTTCTACGGTTTCCCGTATCAGCCTTTCAGAAGAACAGCGGCGCTTTAGCTTCTGCACAAGTTCCTTTTCCCCATGTTCCCGTCGGTCCAACAGGCTCAGGGCATATTCATAGACCTCTTCACAAGTTGTCAGGGATCTGCTGGCGTTCCGGAACATCAGCCGCAACTCCTTCCGCGTCTTTGGGAGCCAGCAGTCTGTTTACCGTCAGCTCACGGATCCGTTCTTCAATTTCAGCAGCCAGTTCCGGGTTGTCCCGCAGGAACTCCTTGGCCTTTTCACGCCCCTGCCCGATACGGATATCGCCGTAAGAGAACCAGGCGCCGCTTTTCTGCAGCACTTCCAGATCGACGCCCAGATCAACCAGGCAGCCTGTCTTGGAGATCCCTTCCCCGTACATGATATCAAATTCCGCCTGCTTAAAGGGCGGCGCCACTTTGTTCTTCACCACTTTGACACGGGTGCGGGAACCGATCATGTCGTTGCCGTTTTTGATGGTCTCCACCCTGCGCACTTCCATGCGGATAGTAGAATAGAATTTCAGCGCCCGTCCGCCGGTAGTGGTTTCCGGATTACCGAACATAACGCCGACTTTTTCGCGGATCTGGTTGATAAAGATGGTAGCGCATTTGGATTTGGCGATAATGCCGGTCAGCTTGCGCAGGGCCTGGCTCATGAGCCGGGCCTGCAGGCCCACGTGGCTGTCGCCCATATCCCCTTCGATTTCCGCACGGGGCACCAGGGCCGCTACCGAGTCGATGACGATGATGTCAATCGCGCCGCTGCGAACCAGCGCGTCACAGATTTCCAGCGCCTGTTCCCCGTTGTCCGGCTGGGAGATCAGAAGATTGTCCACATCCACCCCCAGACGGCGGGCGTAGTCCGGATCCAGTGCGTGTTCCGCATCGATGAAAGCGGCATACCCTCCCATCTTCTGCGCTTCTGCGATCATGTGCAGCGCCACCGTCGTCTTGCCGGAAGATTCCGGCCCGTAGATCTCCACTACGCGGCCCCGCGGAATTCCGCCAATGCCCAATGCAATGTCCAGAGATAACGCGCCGGTGGGTATCGTTTCCACATTCATCTTGGCGCTGGCTTCGCCCAGACGCATGATGGAACCTTTTCCGAAGTCTTTCTCGATCTGTCGCATTGCGCTGTCTAATGCTTTTAATTTATCATTTGCTACGTTTGCCATAAATAACCTCCTGTTTTTGTGGGAACTTTCTGTGCTTATTATACGAAACATGCGTTCGATTGTCAACAACAATTTGTAACCTTTTTATCACTTTATTTTATGAATCTTTCATGGTTTTGTGTTATTATGATAATTGAACGCCGAAGCCTTAGCGGCATGTGGATCGCTTATGCCTTCAGACAGTCGCTTATATAATGTAAGCGTGCAGGCGAAAGGACCAGCGCTTCCCTGAATACAGGCAACGATTGTATTGTTTAATTTATGAAGAAATGAGGGATTTCATCTATGGAAATGCAAATGGAATTTATTCGTAAGCTTCCTTCCCCGCAGGAGCTGATGGAAGAGTTTCCGCTGGGCCAGGAAGCCAATGCAATAAAAGCGGAACGAGATAAAGAAATTGAATCCATTTTTTCCGGCAAAGATCACCGCTTTATCCTGATCATCGGTCCCTGCTCCGCCGATAATGAAGACGCGGTGCTGGATTATGTCCACCGTCTGGCGAAGACGCAGGAAAAAGTAAAAGAGAAAATCTTCCTGATCCCCCGTGTGTACACCAATAAACCGCGCACGATCGGCGTGGGATATAAAGGCATGCTGCATCAGGCCAATCCCGAAGGCAAGGAAGACATGCTGGCGGGAATCACCGCCATCCGCAAGATGCACGTGCGCGTCGTGCAGGAGACCGGTCTTACCAGCGCGGAAGAAATTTTGTATCCGGAAAATCATCGTTACCTTTCCGACATTTTATCCTACGCAGCCATCGGCGCCCGTTCCGTCGAAGACCAGCTCCACCGCATGATCGCCAGCGGCGCAGGCATTCCTGTAGGGATGAAGAACCCAACCGGCGGCGATATTGCAGTCATGATGAATTCCATCGAAGCCGCCCAGCATGAACAAAGTTTCCTTTTCCACGGCTGGGAAGTCCGTACCAAAGGCAATCCCCTGGCTCATGCAATTTTACGGGGATATGTAGATAAATTCGGCAACAATATGCCCAACTATCATTACGAAGACCTGCAGGGACTTTTGGATGCTTATCACGAACGGGAAGTCGTCAACCCTGCTGTCATCGTTGATGCCAACCATTCCAATTCTGGCAAAAAATATCTGGAACAGATCCGTATCTCCAAAGATGTGATGCACAGCCGCCAGGTCTCCCCGGAAATTCGAAACCTGGTCAAAGGCATCATGATCGAAAGTTATATTGAAGACGGCTGCCAGAAAATCGGCGCCGGTATGTACGGCCGTTCCATCACGGATCCCTGTCTGGGCTGGGAAAAAAGCGAACGGCTGATTTTTGATCTGGCTGAATTGGTGTAAGGCCAGCTATCGCCAACTAATATAGAAAAATGTAAACAGCGCCCTGCCTGTCCTTATTTCCCTTCCTCGCTTTGTTCGTCGAAGGGGATCTTTTAGGGACAGGCAGGGCGCTGTTACTATTTTGAAACCAGGTAAACGCTGTAATCAACGCCGCGCTTTCTCATTGTTATCACATCAGGATGTCAATGCATTAAAAATCAGAACCGGTCCAGCAGCCGGTAGCCTTTGCCGCGAAGGAAGGTTTCTGTTTCCGGTTCATTGGTGCAGAAAACTGCAATCGGTGTGCTGTCGCTGCGGTCAAAGGAAATGTACAGATAGCGGATCATGACATTCGCATTGCGCAGATCTGCCAGGATACGGTTTAAGGTGCCCGGCTTATCCGAAGCCATGTCAATTGCGATTACTTTGTCAAGACGGCACTGGTATCCGGCTTGTTCCAATGCTTCTTTCGCCGCTTCCGGTTTATCGACGATCAGCCGCACAATGCCAAATTCAGCGCTGTCCGTTGCCAGCATCGTATAAATATTAATGTCCGATTCCGCCAGCACCGCTGTAATTTTACTCAGCGCGCCTTTTGTATTAGCGGCAAATAATGAAATCTGGTTCAGCATAAAAACGCCCTCTTTCTAAAATCTTTAATTATTTTTTCGCTTTTTGTGCCATTTGCAACATTTCTTCTTTCGAGAACTCATATTTTGCGTTGCAGTACGGACAGGTAATCTCCGTTTTCGCATCCTCTGCCAGCTGGTTCAGCTCTTTTTTCGGCAGCGTCGCCAGAACGGCTTCTACCCGTTCGCGGCTGCAGCGGCAGCCAAAGTGCAGCGGATAGCTGTCCAGAATTTCCACTTCCATATCCTTCCCCAGCATCCGGATGATCCGTTCCGGGGTAAATCCCATGTCGATCAAGCTGGACACATACGGCGTGTTCCGCACATTTTTATCCAGCTGTTCCAGCGTTTCTTCACTGCAGTTGGGCAGCGCCTGGATGAACCATCCGCCGGCAGCCTGGACGTCGCCTTTTTCATCCACCAGTACTCCCAGTCCCACAGAAGACGGCGTCTGCTCCGAAGTGTACAGGTATTTTGTCAGGTCGTCCGCAATCTCACCATCAATCAGTTCTGCCGTACCGGTAAACGGCTTTGCATTCGCCGCGTAACGCGTTACGGAAATTGTTCCGTTCCCTACTGCGCCGCCCACATCTAAATGTCCGTTCTTCGGGGGCAGATACACATCCGGATTTCCAACATAGCCCCGGGCCGTACCGCTCTGCGCTTCACCGGTAATGCCGCCAATGGGTCCGTCGCCGGCAATTTTTATGCCAACGCCTTCTTCATTCTTCATTGTCGCAGCCAGAAGAAGCGCGCCGGTTACCGTCCGTCCCAGCGCGGCAGTCGCCAGATGGGACAGATTATGACGCAGCGACATTTTCCGTACCAGCCGCGTGGTACGGGCCACATAAATCCGGGCATCCCCAACCGTAGCCCGTGTCAGTATATCAGCTTCGCTGGTAAAATTCCCTTTGGTAAGTTTATCCTGTATTTGATTTGCAATACTGTTTTTTATTTCGTCCATGTTAATTCCTTATTGACTTATAATTTTTTGAACAGGTTTGCCATTTCAATGGCGCTCATAGCCGCATCGTATCCTTTGTTGCCAGCCTTGGTACCGGCCCGTTCCACGGCCTGCTGGATGTTTTCCGTCGTCAAAACGCCAAACGCTACCGGCACGCCGGTTTTCATGGAAGCCTGCGCCACGCCTTTGGCCGCTTCCGCGCAGACGTAATCAAAATGCGGCGTGGACCCGCGGATCACCGCGCCCAGCGCAATAACGGCATCGTATTTTCCGCTTTCCGCCAGTTTCTGTGCTGCCAGAGGAATTTCAAAAGCTCCCGGCACCCACACCAGCGTAACTTCATCTGTATTACCTCCCGTGCGGCGGATCGCATCCTCTGCCCCGCCCAGCAGTTTGCTGGTGATCAATTCATTAAAACGGGAAACTACGATAGCCATCTTCAATCCTTTTGCGGACAACATTCCTTCAAGAACTTTCATCTTTATTCCTCCTCATTCATTTTACTTTACAATAAACACATCAAATTGACAGCGTCATTACCTGTTAAAACAATTGAAATGTAAAATTTTCTTTCAGTCATTTTACGGCTTTTTTTCACCGCAATGGCATCCCAGATGCAGATCAGACAGATCATGCCCCATTTTGTTTTCCTTTGTTTCCAGATAAAATTCATTGAACTGATTGGGCGCAATTTCAATAGGAACCCTGCCTGTCACCGTAATGCCGTAACCGGAAAGCCCCGCCCGTTTGGCCGGATTGTTTGTGATCAGCCGGATGGTAGACAATCCCAGGTCGGAAAGGATCTGCGCCCCCATACCGTAATCCCGCAAGTCCGGGGCAAAACCAAGACGCACATTGGCTTCTACTGTATCCAGCCCCTGCTCCTGCAGCGCGTAGGCCCGGATCTTATTGGCCAGTCCGATGCCCCTGCCTTCCTGCCGCATATACACTACAACGCCGCAGCCTTCTTTTTCAATCATGCGCAGCGCGGATGCAAGCTGGTCCCCGCAGTCGCAGCGAAGACTTCCGAACGCGTCGCCGGTCAGGCATTCCGAATGGACGCGGACCAGCACATCTTTCTTGCCGGCCACTTCGCCCTTCACCAGCGCTACATGGCAAAGGTCGTCCAGATCATTTTCATACGCAATAATTTTAAATGTCCCAAACTTGGACGGAAGACTTGCTTCCGCCACACGGTGCACCATCTTTTCATGCTGTTTGCGGTATGCGACCAGAGAAGCGACCGTAATAAAAACGAGATTGTGTTTCTTCGCAAATTCAATCAGCTGCGGCGTGCGCATCATATAGCCGTCTTCGTCCATGATCTCGCAGCAGATGCCTACAGGCGTCAGTCCGGCCAGACGGCATAAGTCCGTCGTGGTCTCCGTATGACCGGTACGCACTAATACGCCCCCGTTCCGGCTGCGCAGCGGGAACACGTGACCGGGCCTCCGGAAATCCATCGCCTGGGCGCCGGGTTCCGTTACTTTTTTCATAGTGTAAGCCCGTTCGTATGCAGAAATCCCTGTCGTCGTATCCACATGGTCGATGGAAACAGAAAAAGCGGTTTCATGGTTATCCGTATTATGGGATACCATGGCGCCAAATTGCAGCTTATCCATAATTTCCGGATCTGCCGGCATACAGATAAGCCCCCGCGCTTCTTTCGCCATAAAGTTGATGGATTCGCCGGTACAGAATTCCGCCGCCATGATCAGGTCGCCTTCGTTCTCCCGGTCCTCATCATCGGTGACCAGGACCATCTGTCCCGCTTTAATGGCAGCAATGGCTTCCTCCACCGTGTTAAATGTAAAATCTTTCATTTCCTTCCTCCGCCTTTTATTGAGCGCAAATATAATTCCTTATATTATATCCGTTTAATTTCACAGGTAATTTACAACATAATTATCATTAAAAACCGTGCTGACACAAAAACGCTTCCGTCAGTCCGTCTTCTGAATTTTCTCCGGCAATTTCAGTCCTGCGGCTGTCTGCCAAACCGTCGGCAGTCTTTTGCAGTCCCAGCATCTTTTCTACATACCGGGCCAGAATATCCGTTTCCAGATTTACGGAATCTCCCACACTTTTATATCCTAACGTGGTCATCTTTGCCGTATGAGGAATCAGCGACACGCTGAACCCCGTATCATCGGTCTCCGTTACCGTAAGGCTGATGCCGTCAATCGCAACGGAACCCTTTTCAACAATATAACGAAGCAGTTCTTTCGGTGTTTCAATGTGATAGACCAGCGCATTTCCTTCCGGGGCGATCTCCCGGATGGTTCCGACGCCTTCCACATGGCCCTGTACAATGTGCCCGTCCAGTCCGTCCGTCGGGCGCAGCGCCTTTTCCAGATTCACCCTGTCGCCGGGTTGCAGCTGACGCAGCGTCGTCCGGCGCACCGTTTCCGGCATGACATCGGCCGTGAACCGGTTTCCCTGTAAATGCACCACCGTCAGGCAGACGCCGTTCACTGCAATGCTGTCCCCAATTTTTACGCCGGGCAGGATCTTCTGCGCACGGACGGTCAACTGACAGGAAGTACTGCCTTCCGCCAGCCGTTCAACCGTCCCCAGTTCGGCAATCAGACCTGTAAACATGTTGCGCACCTCATATCTGTAACCCTTGCAATTCCTTTTTACAATGTATTGACATCAATCTATCAGTTAAGCGATTGCTTTCTCTTTTCTTCACTGTCATTGAATATGGCCTGCGGAAAAACAACCCTTCCCGTAATCAGCCAGTCGTTTCCCAGCGTCCGCAGTTCCGGTTCTGTAACGGCAGCGCATTGGGATAAAACAGGGATACCGTTGCCGCCAATGGAAGGCAGCGCATTTTTCCCGCCCACCAGTTTCGGAGCAATAAAAGCATAGACCCGGTCAGCAATCCCTGCATCCAGAAAAGATCCAAGCACCTCGCTTCCGCCTTCCACCAGTACAGAAGTAAGCCCCTGTTTGTATAATGCGCAAAGCAGCGCGTCTGTTTCAATATGGCCATTCTTACAGGGAAGCTCTATTACCGAAACGTTTTCCCGTTCTTCCAACAGGCGAATCTTTTCCGCGTCTGCATCCGGCCCCGTCAGCAACAATGTTTTGATTTTTCCCTGCAGCGCTTTTGCCGTCAGGGGAATACGCGCTCTGCTGTCCAGAACAATACGCACCGGATCTTTTCCGTCTACCAGACGCGTAGTCAGTTCCGGGTCGTCATCCAGCGCCGTCCCGATGCCCACAAGGATGCCATCGTGGATCTTGCGCAGGTAATGGCTGTAAACGTGCGCTTCAGGACCGGTTACAAAATGGGAATCACGGGCTGCCGTCGCCAGTTTTCCGTCCAGCGTTTCCGCAAATTTCAAGCTGATGAAAGGACGCTGTTTCGTCACCCACAGCAAAAAATGCTCGTTCAGGCGCCGCGCTTCGGTTTCACAGACACCGGTAATAACTTCCACGCCCGCTTCCCGCAAACGTCGGAATCCGTTTCCCGCTACTTTCGGGTTCGGATCCTCCATCGCCGCCACTACGCGTTTGATACCCGCCTCAATCAATGCTTCGCAACAGGGTCCGGTCCGTCCCCAATGGGAACAGGGCTCCAGACTCACGTAGGCGGTATAACCCTGAGCGCCTCTTGCTTTCATATCGGCCAGCGCATTAACCTCCGCATGGGGCGTTCCGGCTTTACGGTGCCAGCCTTCCCCTGCAATATTATTTTCCCTGTCCAGGATCACGCAACCCACCATCGGATTCGGACTGGTCTCTCCCTCCGCCCGTCTGGCAAGTTCCAATGCCCTGCGCATATAAAACACATGATCAGGCACAGTGTATCTCCTAAAACAAAATGACCGCAGGAAACGTCAAAGGGCATTTCCCATGACCATTTTTTCCATAATTTGATTTCTCAGATGTGCAGGCTTGTTATGGCCGCTGTCACATCGTCAGCGCCGTATACGTAGGAACCGGCCACCAATACATTGGCTCCAGCATTCACTGCCAGTTTCGCCGTTTCCGCATTAATGCCTCCGTCCACCTGAATATCCGTCTTCAGACCGGCCAGATCCAGCATCCGTCGCAACCGACTGATCTTCGGCAACACGGTGGAAATAAAATTCTGTCCGCCAAATCCGGGATTTACCGTCATCAGTAACACCATATCCACATCCGGAAGGATCTCCTCAACAAGCGAAAGCGAACTGGCAGGATTCAACGCCACGCCGGCCTTGATTCCTTTTGCGTGTATTGCCTGAATGCAGCGGTGGAGATGTTTGGTCGCCTCAGCATGGACCACGATCTGGTCGGCGCCCGCTGCTGCAAAATCATCAATATAGGTTTCGGGATGCTCGACCATCAGATGGCAGTCAAAAAACAATTCTGTAACCTTTCTGATTTTTTTGACCACCGGCGCGCCGAATGTCAGGTTTGGCACAAAATTTCCATCCATTACGTCAATGTGCACCCAGTCGGCGCCAGCCTTTTCAATTTTTTTGATTTCTTCTCCCAGGCAGGAAAAATCTGCCGATAAAATGGATGGGGCAACTATGGTCATCTTCGGTTCCTCTCTTTGTTTTCTTTTAATTCTTCATATATTTCCAAATACGAAGTGTAACGGCTTGCTGCAATCTTCCCGGCTTTCACCGCATCTTTCACACCGCACACCGGTTCATGGATATGGCTGCAGGGGGAAAATTTGCAATCTGCCTCAACTGTTTTGAATTCCGGAAAACAGGACGCCAGTTCTTCCGGCAGCATATGATCCATCAGCACATTGCCAAAACCGGGCGTGTCTGCAAGGTAACCTCCATTGAACGGCGTCAGTTCCGTAAAGCGCGTCGTATGCCGCCCCCTGTGGATCTTATTACTGATTTCGCCTGTGGTCCGGGTCACGCCGGGTTGGATCGCATTCAATGCGGTCGATTTTCCCACGCCGCTGGGTCCGCCAAATGCAGAAACTTTTCCGGCCAGACGTTCTCGCAGCGAACTGATTCCTTTACCTGTTTTAGCAGAGATCACATGAGTTTCGTAATGCAGGTTCCGATAGATGGAAGCTACCTGTTCGGCCTTTGCCGGATCTGCCAGATCGGCTTTAGTCAGCACAATCAGGACCGGAATGCCGGCTTTTTCCGCCATGACTAACAGCTTATCCATGATCAGATAGCTGAAATCCGGCTGAACCAGCGCCTGGACCAAAACGATGAGATCCAGATTGGCGACCGTAGGACGCAGCAGATAATTCCTCCGGGGCAGCACGGAAACGATCATGCCCTCCGCCTTTTCTTCCGCAGGGTTCCGTTCAATCTGTACCCTGTCGCCGGTGTACAGAGTAAACCGGTTTTGCTTCATATGGCCTTTTACCTTACAGGTAACGATCATACCATCACAGTCTACATAATAGTAACCGCTGTAAGAACGGACCACCAATCCTGATTTTACCAACTTTTCTCCTCGATCAATCTGTGATCCACGTAGAAGCCGACTCGTTTCACATCGCTGTCCACTTTTGTGCGCAGCCGGACGCCGCCGTTATAGGCGCCGGAAACTTCGATCTTCTGGCTCTTCCCGTTGTTAGAAACGATCTGCACGGCATGGGATCCGGTTCCGGGAACCACAAATTCAACATACCGCGATCCCGTAGAAGGACTTACCGTTACGCTGCTGTTCGGTTTTACATTACTGCTGATTTTATCGGGCGAAGCCGGGAATGTGATCTGCTTCTTTGCATTGGAAACCTGAAGTGTCACTGTTGAACCTTCCATCAGGGTGGCTCCGTTCCCAGGCTCCGAAGCAAGAACAACACCCTTGTCCCTGTCGCTGTCGACCTCTTTCACTTCCACATTTAATTTCAGTTCAGACAGCTTCTGTTTGGCTTCTTCCAGCGTCAATCCTTTCAAATCAGGAACTGCCAAATTCTTTTCTTCTTTTTTGTTGACAATAATGCTTATGCCGCCATTATCCTCAAGCTTGCTGTCAGCCTCAGGAGACTGGCTTAAAACGATGCCTTCCGGCTTTGTAGAATCCCATTTCTGGTCAACTTTCTCAATACGCAGATGTTTATCTGCCAGAATCTTTTCTGCTTCTTCCTGCTTCAGTCCCACAATGCTCGGAACCGCAATCATCTTTTCTGCGGAAGAAACGATCAGCGTAATGGCAGCCCCGCTTTTGCGTTTTGCTCCTGCAACAGGATCCATTCGCAGCACCATGCCCGGCTTAACGCTGGCATCTACTTTCTCTTCCAGCTCTACCCTGAATCCCTGATCTTTTAAAATCTTCTGCGCTTCTGCAACCGTTTTCCCGTTTACGTCAGGCACCGCAATATCCGGTTTGGAAGCGCTGAAGAAATATGCCGCCGCCGCGCCCGCTAACAGGATAAATATCAGTAAAACTTTCAACAGGATTCCAAAAATCCCGGATTTTTTCTTTTGCTTTTCTTCCCTGTTATATTTTCTTTGCATTGTCGGATCTTCCATCTGCAATTTTTCTTTGTTTGCTTCAGTAGCAATCGGTCTTCCCGGTTCTGTATTTACAGCCGCGGCTACAAAACCGGGAGTCCCCGTTTTTACCTCTTTCGCTTCCGGATACGTCGGCGTTTTTTCATTGGCCGGAACAGCCGGAACCGGCTCCCTTTCCACACCCGCATATCCGGTACCGTGTGACCGTTCCATCGTATGGAAGCCATTCTCCGTTTGCCCGGTTACAACCTCCGGGGCATCCGTAATTTCCGGTTCGTCCGTAAACAGCTCCTGCTGTTCCGGCGCAGAGATTGCACCGGTCACTGCTGCGCCGGCAACTGCAGCTGTTGCAGCGGCTGTGACTGCAGGCTGCGCATCGGAAACAGTCCGGGACGGCGCCACGGCTCCCATTTTTTTCGTGCTCGCCGGTTCTTCAAACTGCCCATACTCATTCGTGCGATCATCCACTTCCCTTGTCAGGAAATCAGGAAGATTGCGTATGATCAGCGTCTGGTATCCGGGTTTTTCGCTTTCAGGCTGTTGCATTGCAGCAGCCGCAGCTTTCACCGGAGACGACTTGGTAATGGCCTGTAACGGAATCGTGTTTTCTATGAACATTTCATTGTTTTTACTGGGATAGATCTGATTTTTTAAGTCCATCAGATCATTTTTCATATCTTCTGCCGTTGCATACCGGTCTTCCAGTCGTTTTGCCAACGCCTTATCCACGATCCGCTGCAACGCATCCGGAGCCTCCGGCCAGTATGTACGCAACGGAGGTGCTTCCTCTTCTACCTGCATACGCGCTACGGAAACTGCATTGCTTCCATCAAAAGGAACTTTACCCGTCAGCATTTCATAGAATACGATGCCCAGCGAATAAATATCCGACTGCGCCGTGACCGGAAGTCCCTGTGCCTGTTCCGGTGAAAAATAATGCACGGAACCCACAACGGAAGCAGTAAAGGCCATCGTTTCATTGGATACGATCCGGGAAATACCGAAATCAACAATCTTCGGGACCATGGCTTCTGTGAGCACAATGTTCTGCGGTTTGATATCGCAGTGGATAATGTTATGTTTATGGGCGTGATCCAGCGCGGAAGCCAGCTGCGCCGTTAAAGCAACCGCAAGGGCCGGATCCATCCGGCCGTTCTGTTCCTCAAACGCTTTCAGGCTGACGCCTTCCACATATTCCATCAGGATATAACTGATGTCCCCTTCATCACAGACATCATAAATCGTCACAATGGAAGGATGGATCAGGCGGGCCGCCGAACGGGCCTCCCGTTTAAACTGATCCAGTTGCGCCTTGCTGTCCAGGAACTTTTTGCGCAATACCTTTATCGCAATCTTCCGGTCTAACAGAACATCCTTAGCCAGATAAACTTCGGCCATTCCGCCGAATCCGACGGATTTTAAAATTTCATAGCGTCCGTTTAAGATCTCACCGACCATCGTGTTCCACTTCCTTCCTGTCCAGTTTCAGAATAATAAACGATATGTTGTCTTTGCCGCCTTTTTCCAGCGAAGCGCTGAGAAGAGAGTCGGCCGCTGATTCCAAATCATTGATCATAAGACGTTCCTCAATTTCTTTATCGTGCAGCATATCCGTCAGTCCGTCGCTGCAAAGCAGAATAATATCGTCGGAATAAACATCTATTACAAAAACATCCCCGTTCACATTTTCATCAACGCCAATGCCCCGGGTCAGCATATTTTTCTGCGGATGGTCAAAGGCTTCTTCCTGCGATAACTCCCCGTGTTCCACCATTTCCGCCACCAGGGAATGATCCCGTGTGATCTGGCGCAGTTTATTCTGCCGGAGAAGGTACACGCGACTGTCGCCGACGTTAAAAACATATCCTTTCCCGTTTCCTGTAAAAAAGATTCCGGCCAGGGTGGTCCCCATTCCTTCGCAGGTTGCATCAGATTTTGCCTTTTCATACACTTCGTTGTTGATATTCCGCATCACCTGATACAACTTGGAAACCAGCGCGAATCCTGTTTTGCCGTATAAATCATCTTTTTCTGATTTTAATTTGTCAAGCGCAAGACGGCTGGCAATTTCTCCGGCATTATATCCGCCCATTCCGTCTGCAATCGCAAACAAGTACGGATTTAACTGCAGCAAACTGTCTTCGTTATTTTTCCGGACCCGCCCTTTATGGGTCCGCATAGCTACTGACATAATAAAACCCTCCTGCCAGTACGTTTTCACAAATACATTTTACTCTGCGTAATTTTTCTCTTTGGCAAACGCTGCCCGCAATTGTCCGCAGGCCGCATTAATATCTTTTCCCATTTCTTTGCGTATAGTTGCGTGGACATGATGTTTTTGCAACACGCTTAAAAATTTTTCTATCCTCTTTTTGTCCGGGCGGAAAAAACCCTTCTCCGGGACCGGGTTGACCGGTATCAGATTTACGCCGGCCTGTTTATACCGCAAATATTCCGCCAGCAGTTCTGCATCCCTGTCGCTGTCATTTTTATCTTTCAGCAAAATATATTCGTAGGTAACCTGCCGACCGCTGCTCCGGGCATATTGCTCCGCAGCCGCAATCACATCCGGAAACGGATATCCCTTATTGACAGGCATCAGTTCGTTTCTCAGTTCCATTCGGACTGCATGCAACGAAACAGCCAGGCTGATCGGAAGCCCCAGCTCCTGCATACGCTGAATGCCCGGAATGATACCGCAGGTAGAGACCGTCATATTCCGGTAACTGATATTGGCTCCATCCGGTTCATGTAAAAACTGCAAAGCGCCGAATACCGCGTCAAAATTCAGCATCGGTTCGCCGCTTCCCATCACCACGATACGGCTGACCCGTTCTTCTCTGGAAACCAGTTCCTGATTGAACACATACACCTGCGCCAGAATTTCCGCGACAGACAGATTACGTATCGCGCCGTTCAGCCCGCTGGCGCAAAAAGCGCAATGCATATCGCAGCCGGCCTGGCTGGAAACGCACACACTGTATCCGTAATCGTGGTGCATCAGTACCGTTTCAACAGCATTCCCATCCGACAGTTCCAGCAACAGCTTTCTGGTAAGGCCGTCGGAAGAATCTAACTTGCGAACTGTGTTCACCTCAGCAGGAAGTACGGAAAATTTCTCCTGCAGCAACTCCCGTTCCGCCTTACCGATATTACTCATCTGCGCAAAATCAAATACGCATTTCCGGTACAGCCAGTCAAAAATCTGCTTTGCGCGGTATTTTTTTAATCCCAATTCGGCCAATGCCGTTTGTAATTGCGGCATCGCCATTCCAAAAATTTCCTGTTTCATGTGTTATGTAATCTATTTTATGGTATGCAATCTATTATGGAAGCACGGATTCATTCGTCTGCGCGCTTACTCTGTATAAGCAAAGAATTTCTTCACGGATGTTTAAGGAATCGCTGGTCAAAACTTTTTCCGCAACAGCGTCAGGTAGAACCCATCTACATGATCGCGCTGCGGAAGCAGCTGCAATTCCTTCACCGTTTCGCCCGTCCGCGGATGCGAAAACCCGGGCTGTTCCCATTCTTTATGCCGCGCTAAGAACCGTGCGACCTGCTTTTGGTTTTCTTCTTCTTCAATGGTACAGGTACTGTAGACTAAAACACCGCCCGGTTTAACATACGCTGCCCCATTCTCCAGAATTTTTTGCTGCAGGGGCGGGAATTCTTTTAATCCTGCCTCTGTTTTTGTCCAGCGCGCTTCCGCCCGCCGACGCAACACGCCTAACCCGGAACAGGGTGCGTCCACCAATACCCGGTCAAAAGTTTCAGCCCAGTCAGCGCGGAATTCCGTACCGTCCTGCAACGCTGTTTCTATACTATCAATATGCAACCGGGATGCGTTATCCTCAATTAATTTCAGCTTATGGGGATACACATCGCAGGCAGTGATTCTTCCTTTGTCTTGCATCAGCGCGGCAAGATGTGTCGTCTTTCCACCCGGCGCGCCGCACATATCCAATATCCGTTCCCCCGGCTTCGGCTGCAGCGCAGGAGCCGGCAGCATAGAACTTTCATCCTGCACATAAAAACTGTGGGGAAATTTTTTCAGCAACGCAGGCAGCCCCGGAGATTTTGTCAGGATCACTCCATCCGGGCACCATAAAGACACTTCCGCATCACACCCGGCTTCCCGCAGATCCTGCAAAAACACATCCCGCGTCGTCTCTATTGTATTGACGCGCAGGCAAAGGGTCGCCGGTTCGTTGTCCCATTGGCACAGCAATTCGGTTTCTGCTTCCCCAAACTGTTTTTGCCAGCGTTTTGTCAGCCAATGGGGATGGCACAGACGCAGGGACAGATCGTCCTGTATTATATCCTGCAACGGTCCCTGCTGTCGCAGGCTGTTGCGGAGCACGCCGTTAATAAACTTATCCGTCCCCTTGCGGCTGAATTTTTTCGCAAGGTTCACGCTTTCATTGCAGGCAGCGGAAACAGGGATCCGTTCCATATAAAAAATCTGGTACAGGCCCAACTGCAATATACAATACACCGCCGGGTCCAGCTTTTGCAACGGGCGCGCTGCCAGCTTCTTAATCAGAAAATCCAGCGTCCCTTTTGCCTTCACAGAACCGTTGACCAGTTCCGTAGCAAAACGGCGATCCTGTTCTTCCAGATCCGTCTGCCGCAGGACACGGTTCAACGCAATGGCGGTATACGCTTTATCATACCAGACCTGCATCAGGACATGCAATGCCGCTTCCCTTCCGTTCAGCGGCTTTTTCAGTTTCATCTGCGGTATCGCATTACGCTCAGGCACTGGCATCCTCCGTTAAATCTTCGCTTAATAATCGGATGGCTTCTTCTACCTTATCAATACTGACCCGTGTGTTAAAACAGGGACCGAAAGGCCGTTCATTGAAAATAGCGATGACCGGAATCGGAAATACATCCTGGATCCCGCTGGTCAGATCCCTTTCACAGGCAACCGCAATGATTGCCTTGGGATGCGCTTTCGCCACCATCTGACGGGCCAGCGTTCCGCCGGTCGCCACAACAAAATGCATATGATATTTATGACATAATCCCAACAGGCCGCCTACGCAGCACCCGCCGCACTGACGGCAATTCTCTATATTGCGGGTGATCTTCCTTGGGCAGGTATCCAGCTGCAGACAATGGGGCGTCAGGATCAGCAGACGATTTGACGGGACTTTCACATGATGCTGTTTCACCAGCGCATTGTTCACCGCAACAAAACTCTGCTCCACTTTTTCCCTGGGGATATTAAGTATCCTCCCCAGGCCCACTGCAAAGGGGAACAGGAAATTGATCGCCTTCCATGACCAGAAATATAAAACTTTCGGAAGCGGCATCCCCAAAATCGCAAGTACTATAGCCAGTTCACCGGCAAACAGGAAAAATATCGCGCCAAACACGAGAAAGCCAAAAGCAGTCGGCAAAAACTGGCTGATTGCCTCAAAGCCGAGATACGTCACTTTCCAGACAAAAAACAAAAGAACGGCCGTCACGATCGCGCTGAACAAAACCAGCGCCAAAAAGACGCGCTTTTTTGGATTGACCGCCATTTCAACTGCAGATACCATAAAAAACTTTTCTCCTTACTGCATACAAAAAGACATCAGGGATGAATTCCCAAAACATCTCCCGTTTCTACGCCGCGACCGTTCAGGAAAACGGCGGCAGGCATACGTTTTTTTGATTCAGGCTGCACTGTCAGGACACGAAGCTCCTCATCGCCGCAGGCAACAGAAAATTCTTTTTTAGTAACAGAAGTTACCGTTCCCGGAATCTGTTCCGTCTTTTTGCCTGTAATTCTTGTTTCCCACACCTTTAACAGTTTCCCGTCCGGCAAAAAGGTAAACGCCCCTGGCGCCGGATCAAATCCACGCACCAGATCATGAATCTCTTTTGCAGACAAGTTCCAGTTTATCCGGGCCATTTCTTTAGTCAGCAGCGTCGCCAAGGTCGCTTCATTTTCATTTTGCAGTTCCGGCTGCAGGCCAGCCGCAATTTTCGGCAGCGTTTCCACCAACAGCGCCGCCCCTTTTTCCATCAGCAGATCATGTAACCGGGCAAAATTCATCTCGTCGTCAATGGGAACCGCAACTTTGCTGTACATGGCTCCCGTGTCCATACCTTTTTCCATCCGCATGATGGTCACGCCGGATTCCTTTTCGCCTTTCATAATAGCGTATTGGATAGGCGCGGCGCCACGGTACTTCGGCAACAGGGACGCGTGCACATTGATGCAACCGTATCGGGGAATATCCAGGATCTCCTGGGTCAGGAACTGGCCGAAGGCAGCAACTACAATAAAATCAGGATTCCACTCCCGCAGTTTTGCCACAAACTCCGGCTCTTTCACCTTAAGCGGCTGATACACCGGCAGTCCATGCTGCAAGGCAAAAGCCTTCACCGGGGTCTCCACCATTTTCTGGCCCCGTCCTTTTGGGCGGTCAGGCTGCGTCGCCACTGCCTGGATCGTATAATCCCCCGCTTCCAGCAATGCGCGAAGAGAACCTGTCGCAAAATCCGGTGTTCCCATAAACACAACATTCCACATAATTTAATCCTCCGGTGCTTTCAGCGTGATCGTAACCGCCTTGTCCGTAAACAGGATCCCGTCCAGATGATCCGTTTCATGCTGCAGACAGATGGCAAGCAATCCTTCCGTGGCAATGAACTGCTTTTTCCCGGAAGCATCCGTATACTCGCATTCCACATATACGGCCCGCTCTACTTCACCTTCAAAGTTCGGCACCGAAAGACATCCTTCTCCCACTACCTGGGATCCTTCCTTTTTGGTAATGACCGGGTTGATCAGCTCCAGCAGACCGTTGCCGTCCTGCAGATCAATGACGACGATCCGTTGCAGGATACCCACCTGGGGCGCAGCCAGCCCGATTCCGTTTTTCGTTTTATATAATGTTTCCGCCATATCTTTCAATATGCGTTTCACTTTTTTGTCTATACGCTTTACCGGCTCGCAAACTTTTTTCAGAACCGGATCGCCCGCTTTATGAATTTCCAGAACCGCCATGCTTCCTCCCATATGTAAACAGAAAATATTTCAGTACTGTATATTATAGCATAAAATAGAAGAAAGCAGCAATTTTTTTGAATCGCTGCTTATATAATAACAATGGTCATATGACATTCATCGGATCCACATCAAAGTACATGTTTTTTACTGCTCTGAATCTGCTTGAAAGAAGACAATCCTTAATCCGTTCCATGTCGCAGGATTTTATCACGACAGCGACCCGATACAGATCTCGCACCTTGGCTACGCCGGAGGGGAACGGCCCCATAATTTCCGTTCGTTCCCAGCGTTCTGCACTATATTGTGCCCGCAGATAGGCAGTTGCTTCATCCGCCAGTTTCCACGCTCTGGCTTCTTCTTTATCTGCAACCGTGATTTTCAGAATTTCACTGAACGGCGGATACAGCAGTCCTTTACGCTGGCGCAGTTCCTGTTTTGCGAAGGTTTCATAATCCTGTTTCGCTGCCAGCGCAATGATGTAGTTATCCGGATCATAGGTCTGTAACACGACCCGTCCCGGTTTATCGCCGCGCCCCGCCCGGCCTGCAGCCTGCGTCATCAGGGCAAATCCCCGTTCGGATGCGCGGAAATCCGGCAGGTTCATCGTACTGTCCGCCGCAAGGATGCCGACTAACGTAACATTGGGGATGTCATGTCCTTTTGCCACCATCTGCGTACCCAGCAAAACATTCGCTTCTTTAGCCGCAAACCGCCGGATGATATCTTCATGGGCCATTTTCGCAGCCGTGCTGTCCTGATCCATCCTCAATACTGTTACATCCGGCATCTGGCTGATCTCCATCTCCGCTTTCTGGGTCCCGCTGCCAAAGAATCGGATGCGACGGCTTCCGCAGGACGGACAGGTCTGCGGTACAGGATACGTATTACCGCAATAATGACAGCGCATCACCTGCTCGTCGGCATGATACACCAGACTGACCGCGCAGTGGGGACAGGTCAGCGCTTCCCCGCAGTCCCGGCACATAACAAAAGTCGAATAGCCGCGCCGGTTCAACAATACAACAGCCTGCTGTCCCGTATGGACCGTAGCAATGATTTCTCTTCGCAATTTTCGTGAAATGACGGAATAATTATTCTGCGCCAGTTCTTCCCGCATATCCACAATATTTACTTCCGGCAAAACAGAACCGCCCGGACGCTCAGTCAGTTTCAAATAACCGACAGCCCCGGAAATTGCCCTGTAATATGACTCAAGAGACGGCGTAGCGCTTCCAGTCAGCAATACTGCTCCGCTGTGCCGGCATCGGAAACGGGCCACTTCCCTTGCATGATAAGCCGGACGTTCTTCCTGTTTATAACTGTTTTCCTGTTCCTCGTCAATGATTACCAGTCCCAGATTTTTAAACGGCGCAAACACGGCACTGCGAACGCCAATCAGCACATTGGCTTCCCCGGTCAGCATCTTATACCAGACGTCGCCACGCTCATTTTGCGACAGCTTACTGTGAACGACGGCTACTTCATCCCGGAACCAGGCCTGGAACCGCTGTACGATCTGCGCCGTCAGCGCAATTTCCGGAACCAGCACAAGTACCTGTTTCCCCTGCTTCAATACATATTCTGCCGTTCGAAGATAGACTTCGGTCTTTCCGCTTCCGGTGATTCCCTGTAACAAAAACTCGCCGGGCAGATCCGAATTAAAAGAAGAATCCGAAAACGCTTTCTTCAAAGACGCCCGGACTGCATCAACAGCCTGTTCCTGCTCTTTGGTCAGAACCAGCGTTTCCTTCCGTTCCGCCTGTCTGTCGTAGCTGTTGCGAAGCAACCGCTTTTCGGTACGGACCGCCCATCCTTTTTCCGCCAGTGTCCGCAGGGTAGCGCCGCTGATATGAAAATCTTCTGCTTCTTTATGATCCAACGGTTCCGTTACTTCCGCCAATATCTTCAGCGCAGCCATCTGCGCTTTGGCCCGGCTGTTACCATTTTGAAGGGCGATTTTCCCTTCTCCGGTAATTGTATAAGCCAAAACATTTTTTGCCTTTAAGCGCTCTTCAATCTCATAGGCAACCAGCTTTCCATTTTCATACACAGGATGTCTTTTGATACTGCTTTTCCCAGGAATAAACAAACGCATAGCCTCTGCCAGCGAACACATATAATACCGGCTCAGCCATTTCGCTGTCGCCATCATTTCCGGCGAAAACCAGGATCGCGTTCCCAGCGCCGCCAGCACCGGCCTAATCTTTTCCGGAGAAAAATCCGGATTCTCTTTTGCCAGCCGGGCGACCGCCTCCTGTTCGGAAAATGCGCGCACAACAAATCCTTCTACCCGCTGGGGCCCGAAAGGCACAATGACGCGCCAGCCTTCCCCCACATGGAGCAGGGCTTCGGGCAGACTGTAAATAAACTGTCGGAATAAATTCTTTACAGGCAGATTGATTGCCACCAGCACATATTTCATACCAGACCTCATTTTCGGTGATTCATGCCATTTGCATAATTGATCTCAATACCGGGCTGCACATTATAAACGAACACATGGAAATGCAACGCCTTCCCCCCATCATCCGCGGAGAGGGCTTCCATGGATACGCCTCTTGCCACCAGATCGTTCCCTTTAAAAAACGGAGTCACCCGATACCATACATGCTTTCCGGTACGGCGGATATAATCCGCCACCCGGTTTTCAAAGGGAAGCATCCCCGTCACATTAAAATATCTTGTTCCCGTAATCAGATTCAGTTTGTTCGCATTTTCACCCGTCAGCTGAAAAGCCAGCAGATGACAGCGATTATATAAATACTTCTGCTCGATATCATCATATTTGCTGTACCGCCATCCGGTCGGTTTGATCATCCCGATCGTTCCCCTCGGTTTCGTTGGCAAAAATTCCGGCCCTAACTTGCCATAAGCCGCTCCGCAACGCCCCAGTCCATCCAGCGGCGTAAACGAATAAAAAGCATTCTTTCGGGCTTTAAACTCCGCTGAAAAAAGAGGTTCATTACGGTGCAATACGACAAACGAACGCCCGGCGTACTCCGGCAGATTTTCCAGCGTAACGAGCGGCGCGTTTTGCGCTGTTACAGAAAAACGCGAAGAATCGGAAGACCGTAACTTCTTTTTTCCCGGATGCAGCGACGCAGTCACCGCGTCAAATACTTCACGTAAAGCGCCGGCCCGTGCAATTCCTGCTTCCGAATTCCATGACTGCGTAAAATGAAGCGGATCGACCCCCAAATACTGCAGTCCTGCCAACGCGGCAAAAAATAACAGGACCACGCGCAGTAAAAAACGTTTTAATTTTTTCCCGATACCCAATCCCCTGCGCGCAGACATGAAGCGCCTCCTGAATCATACTGCCAGAAATTTCCCGCCGATGCGCCGACGTAAATGTTCTATATTGTTATTTCATGAAAAACGCGTAAATAAAGAGGGCGGCTACAGAATACAAATACACTGTAGCCACCGGTACAAACAAAGATTTATTTCAGCATGGAAAGCAGTCCCAACAAGTCGCTGCCATCAAAAGACGCCTGTCGTTGCGGCTGGCGGCTGGCGCCTCCCTGTGCGGAAGACATCATCTGCATGAAGCCCATAATATCCGATGCGTCGATTCCATCGCTGAGATCAATGGCCGGTCTGGCCGGTTGCGCAGGACGCTGGCCGGAAGCAGCGGACAGACTGCTGAGCAGTACCGGAGCCATCGCGCTTAACGCAGAACCCACCTGATCGTTGCTCAACCCGCTCTGCTGGGACAGTCCGTTCATAACCGAGGAAGAATTGCCTCCCAGGATATGCTGTAAAATCTTTGCCCCGTCTGCCGTGTCGGCAGCTTCAAACTGTTCTGCTATGGAACCGGTCTCCTGATGCTGGCTCAGCGCTTTCTGTAACGAAGCCGCTCCGGATTGCGTGGAAGCATTGGCCGTCAGCGCTTTTAATAAAATCGGCAGCGCCGCAGTGATCAGCGTGGCCATCTGGTCATTGTTCCCGCCTGTCCTTTTGGACATGGTGTCCAGGGAAGAGGCAGAAGTCATCGATTGCAATAACGTTTCCAGTAAACTCATGGCAGCATCTCCTTTACTTGATCCTGAATAATATTGACAAAACAAAAAGTAAAAAGCAACAAAGTACCCTTGTAGTTATTATACCCTGTAAATCAGCTTTGAGGCAAATAATATTTAAGGAAGCGCTTCCTTACAAACAATACCCGGCCTAAACTAAACCAGCCCTTCCCTTTTCAATCTCGCAATCGCATCGTTCATTGTCTGCATTCCATATTGCGCGCCGGTCTGGATATAGGAATCCATCTGCTGCGTTTTTCCTTCCCGGATCAGATTGCGCAGCGCAGACGTCACGACCATGACCTCAAACGCCGCGACTCTTCCGCCCCGGGCAGCCGGCAACAGTTGCTGCGAAATAACCGCCTGCAGACTGCCCGCCAGCTGGATACGGATCTGACGCTGCTGCTGGTCCGGGAATACATCTACCATACGGTTCACGGTTTCCACCGCGCTCCGGGTATGAAGCGTGGCAAAGACCAGATGACCTGTCTCTGCCGCCGTCACCGCAACCGCAATCGTTTCCAGATCCCGCAGCTCGCCCACCATGATGACATCCGGATCTTCACGAAGCGCCGCTCTTAATCCCGATGCAAACGAAATGGTATCGTTCCCCACTTCCCGCTGGTGGATCAGGCTTTTTGCAGGAAAAAATTTATATTCGACCGGATCTTCCAACGTTAAAATATGGGCGGACCGCGTCTGGTTAATTTCATTGATGATGGCGGCCAGCGTTGTGCTTTTCCCCGAACCGGTTGCCCCGGTCACAAGTACCAGACCGCTTTTTAATCCGGATAACTTCTGCGCGGACCTCGGAAGTCCCAGCTCCTGGCAAGTCGGTATCCGTTGCGGGATGATGCGGATCGCCGCAGAAAGATTTCCCCCGCTGTGGTACAGATTGATCCGGAACCGCTGTCCGGAATGCAATTCATAGGCAAAATCGCATTCTCCGTTTTGTTTCAACAGGTTCTTTTGTTTTGCCGGCAAGATCGGATCAAAAAGCGAGAGCGATGCTACCGTTTTTGCATGAAACTGTCCCTGCGTTTCCGCAACGGCAAACCCGACGTTCCGTCCGGTTACCGCATGTTCCGGCTGTTGGGAACTTTTCCATTCATGAAAGAGAGAGGAAAAACCGGGAAACGCTGTCAGTTCCCCGCCAATACGGACAACCGGCGTTTCCCCTGTGCCGAGATGAAGATCGGAAGCGCCCAGCTGCGATGTTTTCCTGAGGAGCGTATCAATTTCAGGTTCCATTGTGTCACACCCCCAGTACGCGCAGCAATTCCTGAACGGACGTCACACCGTCGCAAACTTTACGTCGGCCGTCCTCTTCCAGCGTTGTCAGTCCGGAGAATTCGTTACAGACTGTGTTCCACAGTTCTTCCTCGGAGGCGCGCCGCATAATTTTATTTTTGACTTCTACCGTCACGGGAAGCAGTTCGTGGATCGCTACGCGACCGGAATATCCGGATTGATGACAATGTTCGCATCCTGCAGCATTGTACAAAGACGCACCGGTTCCCTGCAGCATGTTAAGATATTTCCATTCCCACATGGTCGGATTCAAATTATACGATTGTTTACATTCCGGACAAAGACGGCGGACCAGTCGCTGCGCCACGATCCCCCGCAAGGCGGAGGCCGCAAGATACGGTTCGATCCCCATATCCAGCAATCGCGTGACCGCGCCCGCAGCCGTGTTGGTATGCAGCGTGCTGAACACAAGATGTCCTGTCAGCGCTGCCTGGATACTGATCTCCGCTGTTTCCCTGTCGCGTATCTCGCCAATCATGATCACATTCGGATCCTGCCGCAAAATCGAGCGCAGCCCGCTGGCAAACGTCATCCCGGCTTTCAGGTTCACGGCGACCTGGTTGATTCCTTCTATGCGATATTCCACCGGATCTTCCACCGTCACGATATTCCGTTCCGGTCGGTTCAGTTCCTGCAACGTTGCATACAGCGTCGTCGTCTTTCCGCTGCCGGTGGGCCCTGTCAGCAAAACCAGCCCGTAAGACGCCCGATACATATTCCGGTACAACGTTAAATTCTCTTTGGTAAATCCCATATCATCCAGACAAAGATGCTGCGTTCCCGAATCCAGAATCCGGATCACAACTTTTTCTCCGGCAATCGTCGGAAGCGATGAAACGCGAAGATCCACCGACTTCCCTTCGTGCGTGATCTGGGCTCTGCCGTCCTGGGGGATCCTTTTTTCCGCAATATCCAGGCCCGCCATCAGCTTTACACAGGAAATCAGCGCCGTGTGCCGCTCCATAGGAATTCTTTGCGCCTGCTGCAGTACACCATCGATGCGATAACGGATCCGGTCGGTTCCCTCTCCGGGCTCCAGATGGATATCGCTGGCTTTTTCTTCCAGCCCTTTCACGATGATTGCATCCAGCAGACGCAAAATCGGAGCTTCCTCCATTTTCAGTTGATACTGTAACAACAAACCATCTCCTTTTTATTTTTTGGTAACCGCTGCTCCTTTTCGGAACCTTGCGGTCCCTGTTCTGTCGCGTCAAAATCATTCTATTTATATGACGGCCCGCCTCCCGGCGAACTAAGGAAGCGCTTAAAAATTCCGGTTGCCATGTTATTAAGCGACAACCTGATTTTAGCAAAATCAGGAAAATAAATCTTTGAAAATTCTTTGAACTTTTACAACAGGAACTTTTCATTTTAACTGCAAAGGAGTATAATGAGCCTGCTTGGCAAGAAGCAAAAGTTATACAGATATTGCCGTGCGTATAAAAGGAGGACGCACATGCGCGGCAATTTTTTCTTAAAAAATCCTACATTTTATACCCTCTCCGTCATTTTGGCTTTTACTTTTTTTACAGGAGGCTGCCATACCGGAAATGAATTTGTTCCCACAGAACCGGCAGCTGTAAAACAAGCAGAAGCTGAACCGCAGCTCATTACAAAACAAAAACATAAAGGAGCGCAAAAAAAGATACCAGGGACATTAGCTAAAAGTAATGCCTCTGGTATTTTGTTGTCTGAACCGGAAAAAGATCCAAAAGAAGGAATATTCAAAAATGTATCAGTCAAACCGTGGGAAAACGAAGCAGAAACTTCCGTTGCAACATTACGGGACCCTTTTTCCATTCCGGAAGAATTGAAAAATAAATCCGGGGCCGGCGAACATCCTGAGTCGATTCAGACCCAATACATTCCTGCGCCGCCTTCCTCTTCCGTATTACAAAACGGACGACAGGAAAATAAAAAACTTGACGGCACCCCCCGTTCAATATCCCCTGCGCCTTATCCCCAAAACACAGCGGCAGCACACGCGTCCCGTCCGTTCTATCAGGCAACGGGCCCTGTATTGTCCGGAATATTCGACAACGGAAAAGAAAAATATATTCTGCTGCACTGGAATCAGATACAAGGCGTTTTTCAAAACGGCGAAACGTTACCGAACGGATACCGCGTGGAAGAAATCACCGCGTCAGCCGTTACGCTTCGCCCGACTCAGTCCGTCGGTACCGGGGAAAAAATTGTGCTGACATTACAGCAACCATGATAAACGTTCTGAGGAAGCGTGACGTACGGAAGTACTGATTCAAAACCAGACGGCTCCATACAATTTTTCTGTTTTGGTATGGCCGTCCGCATCGGAAATATCAGGAAGCGCTGATTAATTCGTCT
>DDQB01000071.1:0-188 GCA_002342505.1 Acidaminococcaceae bacterium UBA2453 | reverse complement strand
AATCGCACAAACTCATTTAATCATCACTTCCTTCATTTTTTTAGGAGGAACAAATTCTTTTATGATTTCCCATAGTAATCAAAACAAAACAAATATTTTAAATCGCAATAAAACAAATTGCAGCGACCGAAAGCCGGAAAAAATTTTCAAAAGATGTTTGCACAAAAAATTTTATATTCGGCGCCTGC
>DDQB01000084.1 GCA_002342505.1 Acidaminococcaceae bacterium UBA2453 | reverse complement strand
TGGGCGGCCCCAATATGGACAGTCTGGTGGCGGTGGGTTCCGGGGCTGCGCTTTTGTACGGTGTTTTTGCTATTTACCGTATCAGCTGGGGCCTGACCCACGGCGACAGCTCGCTGGCTGATTTGTACCGCATGAACCTGTATTTTGAATCGGCGGGCATGATCGTTACCCTGATCACCTTCGGAAAATGGCTGGAAGCCCGTTCCAAAGGGCGCACTTCCAGCGCGATTGAAAAGCTGATGGATCTGGCGCCCAAACAGGCGACGGTAGTTCGGGACGGTGCGGAAGTCGTTGTTCCGGTGGAAGAACTGACGGAAGGCGACGAGATTGTGGTACGTCCTGGGGAAAACATTCCGGCGGACGGCGTGATCCTAAGCGGCAGCACCAGTGTGGATGAAGCGGCTATTACCGGCGAGAGCATCCCCGTGGAAAAACAGCCGGGGGATGAAGTGATCAGCGCGACAATCAATAAGACCGGGTTCATCCATTTCACGGCGAAACGGGTGGGCGAAGACAGCACAATCAGCCAGATCATCCGGCTGGTGGACGAAGCCAGCAGCAGTAAGGCGCCCATCGCCCGCACAGCGGATAAGATTGCCGGTGTGTTTGTTCCGGTGGTAATGCTGATTGCGCTGGCGACCTGTATCTTCTGGCTGCTGTGGGGCGAAAGCTTTGAATTTGCTTTCAGCTGCGCCATCAGCGTTCTGGTTATCAGCTGCCCCTGCGCTTTAGGCCTGGCCACGCCGGTAGCAATCATGGTGGGAACCGGCAAAGGCGCGGAAAATGGGATTCTTATCAAATCCGGCGAAGCGCTGGAAACGGCCCATAATTTAGATACGGTTGTGCTGGATAAGACCGGCACCATTACGGAGGGGAAGCCGCAGGTCACTGATGTAGTGCTGCCTTACGGCGCGGCAGAAGAAAACACCCCGGCTTTTGCCGCCCTGCTTGCAGCGGCGGCAGGGCTGGAGCACGGCAGCAGCCACCCTTTGGCCGGCGCCGTGATGGAATATGTTGCGGAGAAAAAGATTGCCGTTCCCGAAATGAAAAATTTTACAACGCTTTTTGGAAAAGGCGTGCAGGCGGAAAAAGACGGCAGCCGTTTTTACGCAGGGAATGACAGGCTGATGGAAGAGGCGGGCATCGACATTGCCGCGACAGCCGATGAATTGGGACGTCTGGCTGACGAAGGAAAAACGCCGCTACTGTTTGCCAGGGAGAAGGAACTGCTGGGAATAATCGCCGTAGCAGACCGGGAAAAGGAAACCAGCCGACAGGCTGTTGCCGAATTTAAAAAACTGGGTATCGACGTGGTCATGCTGACCGGGGATAACCAGCGGACGGCGGAAGCCATCCAAAAACGGATGGAGATCCCCCGGGTCATTGCCGGTGTGCTGCCGGAAGGCAAGGAAAAAGTCATTGCCGACCTGCAGGCGCAGGGCCATAAAGTAGCAATGATCGGAGACGGGATCAATGACGCCCCGGCGCTGGCCCGGGCCGACGTAGGCATTGCTATCGGCGCGGGTACGGACGTGGCAATTGAAAGCGCGGACATCGTGTTGATGAAAAGCGATCTGCTGGATGCGGTGGATGCGGTGCGTCTCAGCAAAGACGTGATCAAAAAAATAAAAGAAGGACTGTTCTGGGCCTTCTTTTATAATGTGGTCTGTATTCCGGTGGCGGCAGGCGCGCTGGCGCACTGGGGGATCCATCTGAATCCTATGTTCGGCGCGGCGGCTATGAGCCTGAGTTCGGTTTCGGTAGTGACCAACGCGTTGCGGTTGAAAGGTTTTAAGCCTACGGCAGGGATGAAGCGCGGTGAAGCAGAAGAAGTCGGCGCGGTACAGCTGAAAACTTTACATTTGGTTAAGACGGCAGAAAATGCCGGTAACAATAAAAATACAGGAGGCGTAACTATGGAAAAAATTTTAAAAGTAGAAGGAATGATGTGCGGCCATTGTCAGAAACATGTGCATGACGCCCTGGCAAAAATGGACGGCGTAACCGACGTAGTAGTGGATCTGGATGCAAAGACCGCTACCGTACAGGAAACCCGGGACATCCCCGTAGCGGAATTTGAAAAGGTGATTGCGGACGCGGGATACGAACTGGTGAAATAATTTTAGTGAAACTAAAAAGGACTGTAACAAAATGAAGCTTTTGTCGAATTTGTTGCAGTCCTTTGTTTTTTATGTTCAGGAAGAAGCTATGATTCTTTTGTAGTTTTCCGGGTCGGTGTCGCCTTCCGTATTGATCAGCAGGATGACAGAATCTTCATTTATGCGAAACAGCCTGCGAAGCGTGTCGTCCTGTAAGATGCGGCGGGCCAGCCCGAAGGTGACGGCGCCGGACTCCCCTGCGATGACAGTCGCATCACCCCCGACAGGATTTGCGTAAGCCCGCATGCCTTCCTCGGTAATCACATCGTCACAGGCACAGAAGAAACTTGCCTTGTCCCGCAGGAACGGCCAGGTCAGGCGGCAGGGCGTGCCACAGTTTAGTCCTGCCATGATGGTTGCGGGGTTGCCTTCTATGGCGTGATGCTGTCCGTCCCCGATTTTTGCCGATTGATAGATGCAGGCGGCTTCTGTCGGTTCCACAATGGAAACCAAAGGCGGCTTTTTTCTGTAATATGACAGTAAAAATTCCATGACCCCGCCAGCCATGGCTCCCACGCCTGCCTGAAGGAAAACGTGGGTGGGAACGTTTTTTTCTAACTGGTGCGCCGCTTCAACCGCCAGCGTCAGGTAACCGTCAATGATCCATTCCGGGTACTGCTCGTAGCCGTCCCAGGCTGTGTCCTGAATCAGGATCCAGCCTTTTTCCTGCGCCAGCTTCCAGCAGTGTTCTACAGCCTGGTCATAATTCAGCGCTGTGATTTCCGCCGTGGCATTGCCGGCGTCTTCAATGGCTTTTCGTCGTACTTCGGCGGAACCTTTTGGCAGAAATACGGAAGCGCTGCAGCCGAAAAGTTTTGCCGCCCAGGACACTCCTTTGCCGTGGTTTCCGTCGGTTGCGGTGACAAAGTGAATCTGCGCGCACCGCTTCCGAAGTGCTTCGTCCTGAAAATCCCGGAAATCCACAGCCGTGTGATCCAGATTCAGCTTTTCACAGAGGATGCGGAACATGGCATAGGCGCCGCCCAATCCTTTAAACGCATTCAGGCCAAAACGGGAAGCTTCGTTTTTACAGTAAATCCCTCTGACATGCATGGCCTCTGCCAGTTCGTTGAAAGAAAGCAGGGGAGTAGGCCAGTAGCCGGGAATGGTTTTGTGCAAACGAAGCGCATCCGCGGCGATATGCTGATTAAACAGCAGAGGCTGTCGTTTTTCGTTATGTTGTGATTCAGTTGTTAATGCCTTTTGTTTATTTTGAATGACGGTAAAATCTTTAAAATGATATTCCATAATGGCTCCCGAATGATTGCTGGCCTGAAAGAATTACAGGATCATGAGGATAGCTTTGTGAGCATTCTGCTATAAGTTTAGGCCGGTTTATCCTAACGGATCGGGACCGTAATCATTGGGCCCGTCGGTTCCCTTGAAGAAGAGGACGTAAACGGCCAGCACGATGTTAAGAAGGGGAATCAGCATGCCGAGACACCACCAGCCCGGTCGGTTCAAATCGTGCAGTCGGCGGATTAAAAGCATGATGCTGGGAACGGCGCAGGCAATAGAGAAAATTGATGACAAGTAGGTGATGGAAGGGGTTTTGAGGAAGCCTGCAATTAATCCGATCACTACGCCAACCGCTAAATTGACAGCCCAAAGCTGGCAGCCGCGGATAATGTAGGGTTTTCGGTTCAGCCTGTTGTCATACCGCAGGAACATGGACTGTAAATCTTCGTCCGGTTCATACTGCTGGCCGGTTCTGTCCCGTGCAGGTTCCCGATAGGGAGTGAAATCAGAAGCCGGATCACGTTGTTTTTCTGGCAGCGGTGTGGGGGGAGCGGATTTTGTAATAAAGGGGGCTTCTCGTCCGGTTATCGGTGCGGCGGAAGCTTGCTGGCCTGGCGCGTTGTGCCGGTCTGACGCCATGCCAGCGGCAGCAGCGGCTGTAGCAGCAGCGCCGGCGGCAAAAGAACCTGCGACGTTTTCGGGTTCCGCGTCTGGTTTTATCGGCGCGCCGCAGTTCTCGCAAAATTTATAGCCTTCCTTTAATGGCGACCCGCAGTTTTCACAAAAGTTAGCCATGATGATTACCTCCTTCAAAAAAGTAAAAAGAAAAATATTGTAGTGGTCGTAATGAAATCCGATAAACTGATTTGGTTTCTTATTTATATTTTATAACAGCAGGCAGATATGTGTAAATGAAATTTGGTAAAACTTTTTCATTTGGCCGATGCAATTTCCCGGGAAATATTGTAAAATAAAAAAAGAAAAATTTTTCGGAGGCAGTCATGAAAAAAATATTCGCGCTCGCGCTCGTTTGTTCTCTGTTGGTTACGGGCGTGTGCTTTGCAGAAAAAAGCAAATTGAAAAAGAAAACCTGGACGCCGGTGCAGACGCGAACAGAAAATTCTGTGCAGGTGCAGGATTTTTATAATCACAAAGAACTGTATCATGAAGGTAACAAGCAGGTAGGGCTTTGGTTCGTCACGTTTCTGCCTGACCGAAAAAAAGGGGAATACGCATATTTTTATGAAGCCATTGTGATGGATTATGAAAATGGAAAGTACCGAATCATTCGAACATATCAGGCAGATAAGAAAAATAAAATTGATAAA
>DDQB01000020.1 GCA_002342505.1 Acidaminococcaceae bacterium UBA2453 | reverse complement strand
CATTTCAATCAGGCTTCACTATCTGAACCGCAGGCGTCTAAGCTTCGTGCCAACGGCACGTTGCGCAATCACGCACCGAAGCGTTCGCGACGTCTTATGAAGGAGGCGCCACCCGGGCCTATAAATTCCTATTTCCTGTTCTTCTCCGCAATGCCGCGCTTAATGATGTTCTCACCAAATTTTCCTTTCAGCGCGTCAATGGCCTGATTCCGTTTCTTCATCCGTTCATCTTCCTCAAAGCCCAGCGTCGGTTCGTCTTCCGGACAAAACAGATTGCTGACGGATACGCCCAACAACCGCACACCCGGTTTCACATTGATTTTCTGCAACAATTTCTCCACCAGCGCAAAAATATCCTCGTCCCAGGCAATAAGGCGGTCGCTGGTGGCACTGCGGGTAATCGTATGAAAGTCCGCGAACTTTACCTTCAGCGTTACTGTATGTCCGGCCAATTTTTCCCGCCGCAGACGCCATCCCACCTGTCCGCACAAATCCAGCACTTCCTCACGGCAGGATTCAAAATCCGTCAGATCCCTGTCGAACGTATTTTCCTTACCGATGGATTTTGCTTCTTCTTCATTTACCACAGGCCGGTCATCCAGCCCCCGGGCCAGCAGCTTCACCTGCTCCGCATTGATGCCGAACACTTTTCGCAGGATCGTAATATCCGCCGCAGCCAGCTGTCCAATCTTTTCAATCCCAAACTGTTTCAGTTTTTCTTCCGCGCTGCGCCCGATACCGAAAATTTTGCTTACCGGCATGGGTGCAAGCAACGGCGCAGCTTCTTCCGACGCAATTTTCACAAAGCCGTGCGGCTTACGCATATCGGAAGCAAGTTTTGCCAGAAATTTATTGGGCGCAAGGCCTACAGACGCGCTGAGTTTCAGCTCATCCATAATCCGGTTCTGTACCTTCCGGGCAATCGTTTCCGCTCCGCCCAGTCGTTCCATGCCGGTCAGATCCAAAAACGCCTCATCTATAGAAAGCTGTTCCACTAGAGGCGATGTTTCCCGGAAGATTGCCATGATCTTTCCGGACATTTCCGCATAGCGATGCGGACGAACCGGCAGATACACCCCGTGGGGGCAAAGTCTTCTTGCCTCAAACAACGGCATAGCCGAATGCACGCCAAACTTGCGCGCCTCGTAGGAACAGGTAGACACCACGCCCCGTGTCGAACGCCCGCCTACAATGACAGGCAGCCCTTTCAGCTCCGGGTTATCCAGGATTTCCACGGAAGCGTAAAAGGCATCCATATCCACATGCATGATCCAACGTTGCAATGATGAGCCCATAACGACTTATCCTTATCAGAATCAGGGAATCACTGATTAATTCGTCTGCACACTTACTCTGTATAAGCGATAGCCTGAAGGCATAAGCGATTCACACGCCGCTAAAGCGTCGGTTCTCTGCTTATGTCGGTGCGTTTTGTGCATGGCTGCGTCAATGTCTCTTCACGCAGCGCTCGCGAACTTTATAAATTGCCATTTATCCTTCCACGTAATTCCGCAGCACGCCGATACCTTCGATTTCACATTCTACTACATCGCCCGGCTTTAAAAACGTAGGAGGCGTCATGCCCATACCAACGCCGGCGGGAGTACCGGTGGCGATGATGGTTCCGACTTTCAGTGTCATACCTTCCGTCAGCATCGTAATGATATCCGCAATGCCGGTAATCAGATTGGCCGTGCTGGAATCCTGCCGCACTTCCCCGTTCACCCGGCAGGCTATCTTCTGTTTGGGAGGAAAGGCAAACTCATCTGCCGACACGATGCAGGGTCCCATGGGTGTAAATCCATCCAGACTTTTCCCAAAGTACCACTGTTTATGCCGTGTCTGCAGATTCCTGGCGCTCACATCGTTCACGACCGTATAACCGAAAATGTAGTCCTGAACTTCTGCCCGCTTAACATGTTTCGCGTCTTTCCCTATGACAACGCCCAACTCGCACTCATAATCCAGCGAATCTACCAGCCCGGTGTAAGCCGGAATCGGCGCATTCGTTCCCTGAGAATATGCAACCCGTTTGGAAAAGAAGATAGGATAGGGCCGTTCCCCGCCGAAACTCTCCCGGGAAAAACGGGACGCTTCCTCCGCATGGGCTGTATAGTTGATGCCAAGACACAATACATCCTGTTTTGGATATGGAATCGGTGAAAGGATCTTTACTTTCTTCTCATCCGTTACCACCGTTTTTGCATCCTCTTCTGCTAACAAAGCCTCATCTGCTGCTCCATTCCCCTGCTCCGGCAATACCCGTTGCGCATCTTTTGGGATTTCCCTCACACCGCCGCCAGCAATCAGATCGTTCATATCTTCATAGGCCTCCAACACATACATCGTTTTCCCGTCCGCGCTGGCCGCTACTCTTTCTTCCCCGTTCAGTAAAATAGTATAGTAACGCATATTCCCCTCCTGCATTCAAACAAATCATACGAACATTTCTTTCAGCGGATGCTGATGGATTGAAAGCAACTAAATCAGCGTTTCTTCCCGCTTTAGTGATAAATTATTATAACACGTTTAACGATTTCGTTGCACGGATAATATAAAATTGTTTGCCCTGCCGCTTCCTCGCAAAAATGACGCCTGCGACTTTTTGGATGACGATGGGATGACAGCTGTATCCGGTCAGGCCGTTTGCATTCTTACACGTGTCCGAACCAGGGCAGTTGCAGACACGCGTACCCTACGCATACAGTCAGCAACACATTCAGCAGCGTCAGCCGGATCCCCTGCCGGATCAGGACCCCCGTATCCAAACCAAAGGCAACGGGAATTGCCCGGGTCGATACCGGCAAAACATAGGCGCAGCTTTGGGCAATGACGGTTACCAGAATATATGGAACCGGGTTCAGTGACAACCCATTACAGATATTGGCAACAATAGGAATGGCGATAGAGGCCGCCGCCGCATTGCTCGAAATTTCCGCCATTAACGTAGTCAGTACGGCAAACAGCAGCACTGTGAAAAAACCTCCGTCCAGCGAAAGGACAGAGAGCAGTTTTGTCAGTCGGTCCACCGCCCCGGTCTGGATGATCAGCCGGCCTAACGCGATACCGCTGGCAAACAGGAAATACATGCCCCACATGGCGTGGCTTTCCGCATACTCCCAGCGCAACATCACGTTTCCGTTCTCATCATGCAGCACAAACATAAGAAGGCCGAACAGCAAAAAGCAGTAAGCAGGTTTCAGTGACGGAAGCTGCGCAGCAAACAGCGGACGAAGGAAAGCCATCCCCGTAGCCATAAGAAACAAGATGAGCCCAATCTTCTCGCCTTTGCGCATAGGGCCGAAGGATTCATACATTTGCTTAAAATACCCTTTTGTGCCGTGCAGTTCCTTCACCGGCAACGGAAGGCTCCACAGAAACAAAAGGTTCAACAGAAAAATCAGCAGCAAAACAGGTACAAACCGCAATATCCAGTCAACATACATAAATTCATGTCCTGTAATCTTTTCCAGATAGCTGATGGCCACCAGATTGGCGCTGCTCCCAATCGGCGAACCGAATCCTCCGATACCGCTGCCCCAGGCAATGGACAGAAGGATCGGCGCAGCCAGACTGCTTTTGGCAATATCTGTTTCCCCTGTAAATTTCAGCATGGCCACCGCAATGGGGCAGAAAATTTCCGCTACAATTACATTGGGCAGGAACACGGAAAGAAAGACCGATGCCCCGGTCCACACCAATATCTGCTGTTTTACAGAAGTGCCGATAAAACACAGTGTCTTGACAGAAATCCGCTTATCCAACCCAGTGGCCGACCAGGTCATGCAGATCAGGTCCGATCCCAGTAACAGGATGCAGATCTCCGAAAAATACTGACTGATTACCTGCGCGTTGGGAATCAGCCCGAACAACGCATTGATCACAATTGGAAGAAGCGACGTGACCGCAATGGAAACCGGACGTAAAATCCACCACAATGCCATCCACAGTACCGTCGCCACAGCCGCCGCCCCTTTAAAGCCAAAACTTTCCTGCAGCAGCAGTATTGCAAACACAAAGGCCGCGGGCCCTGCCGCCAGCTTGATCCACTGATATTTTCCCATGACTGTTCACTCCAAACTTTATATTGTTCTGTGAAAAACAGCTTGCAGAAAAGTTACCGATCCTATACACAGTATCAATTCCTTCTCTGTCGTTTGTGCTGTTCTGCTGTCTATTATAACCAGTTGCATTATATATGAAAAACTGTTATATTTTGTTTATATTACAAAAGAATTACTGTAATATAAACCATGGATGAGCTACAGATTTTTAAACACCTGACAATTGGTTGAAACGCAAACACAATAATATCAAAAACGAAAGGAAGGATCATACGGCAATGAACTTTTTAAGCATGGATTATTTCCTGATGCTGGCCAAAGAACGGAACTTCACACGTGCAGCGGAAAAATTGCACGTAACCCAGCAGACATTAAGCGCGCACATCGCAGCGCTGGAAAAAGAAACCGGTTCGCCTCTTTTTGTTCGCCATGTGCCGCTGGAACTGACTTATGCAGGAACAATTTTCCTGCGTTATGCAGAGGGCTTCCAGCAAAATATGCGCTCTCTGAAAAACGAACTCAACGATGCCGCCTGCAACAAAGCCGGCGAACTGCGCATCGGGACCGCGCCAGCCAGGGAACGCATCCTGCTTCCGGACCTCATCACTTCGTTTCAGAAAGAACATCCGCGGGTACGTTTCCAGCTTACGGAAGCTTCCAACCAGGTTCTGCAGGAAAAGCTGCTGAACGGGGAAATCGATCTGGCGATTGCCAATTTCCCAAAAAGCCTGCCCGGCATCGAACGTATTCCCTTTTATGAGGAAGAACTGATCCTGCTGGCTGCCGCCAGACTGTTGGAACGCACCGCTATCCCGGAAGCATTGCGCAATAAAGATGCCCTGACTTACAAAGAACTGCGGACAATAATTGGCGCTGTCCCCCTCCTGACAAACAGTAAAGATACGATTGTCGGAAGCATTATCTGGCGCTTTTTTGCAGAAAACGACATCGTCCCGATCGTGAAAGCCGAATCCGGAAACATGGAGACCCTGCTCCGCCTTTGTTCATTAGGCAATGGCATCCTGCTCTGTCCGGAAATCCTGGCGCACAATACACTTACCGAAGAACAGCTGACCAGGATGAAACAATATCGCCTTCCCCAGTTCCGTTTTACCATTTCCTTTGGCTGCCGAAAAGAGAAACACCGCTGGAGCGTGCTGAATGCGTTTATACAAAACGCGTTGCAAAAACGGGCATAAAAAAGTTTAATCCGGTTAGTAAACTAACCGGATTTTTTCACAAAGTAAGTCACAGAGCCGTATTCCTTACACCGTAATCGTAATCGTATTAAACCCATGATAACTGCGGTACAGATACTGGCGGGCATGACTCTTTACCGCGTAAAGACTGAGCGCCCGCACGTCCACTTCTTCATCCCGTTCCGGCAGTTCTTTCAGTTTTTCCTGCGAAAGCTGGAACGGATCCAGTTCCTTCGCATTATCCCGAAGATGAAGCTTGAACGTTCCGTCTGCCTCGGCAATCAATGTAAGCTGCGTCAGCACCGGTTCATCATCTTTCCGGCTGCCGGCCCGTTCATTCATCACGCCGCAGATCTCCTCCATAGCCAGCCGCAGGGTGTAACAGGTCCGGTCATCGGCGCCCCAGGATACGGCAAACTCTTCTACGGCATCCAGCTGAGAAGCCACATCATCCACCCTGCCCAGGAACGAAGCATTGTAGATCCGCTCGGGAGCTACCGTACGCCTCTCGCCTTTACGCCGTTTATAGAAATACAGGACGATCAGGGTAACAATTTCCGCCAGCGGATAGACAAGCCAGAACAAATAAAAACCGTATTGCGACAGCAAAAAAGCTAATGGAAGGCTGGCTCCCAGACGCCGCATGAACACCACCAAAAAGGCGCCTGTTTCATCTTCTTCCGACTGCAGATAGTTCTGCAGCAACAGCGCCACTCCCATAAAAATGGTCCCGATGCAGAAGATCCGCGCGGCGTAATAAGCCATACCTGCATCCGATACGTCTTCCAGACCGAACAGCAGGTCCAGGATCTGCGGATACGCTACTACCAGCGCCGTTCCCAGCACGCCCCACACAAAGGAATACAGCAGCGCATAACGGAATACCCGGTGCAGCTCCGCAGTATTACATTCTGCAAAGAAAGTGGAGAACAAAGGCTGGGATGTTTTTCCGATAAACTCGAACAGGAAGATAAAGAGTACCGATAAGTTTTCAATAATACTGAACACTGCTACCCCTTCTGTCCCGGACATATCGGCCAGCATATGGATAGCCACCAGGGAGAACACAGCGTCAAATACATACTCAAAGGAAGTAGCAAAACCCAGGCGCAGGGGTTTGACAGCTTCTTTAAAGGTGCAGACATGACGCTGCAGGCTCAGGTTCCCGTCCTTGCGCAACATAATGTACCCCAGGGATATAAGAACAGCCGCAGCGTTGGAAAAGAAGAAACCAAAGCTACAACCTGCGATACCCCAGTCCGAATGAAACAACAGAAGGTAACTGATGATCAGGTTCACTACCCCGCTGGCTGTCTGTATCGATGTGGACAACGTATCCGCATCATCATTGCGCATATACGCCGTAAGCACTTCCATTAAAATTTCAAACGGGATCCCCAGCAAAATATAAAACAGATAGCTCTTCGCCATCGTATATACCGCGCCGTCCTCCGGAGTAGTCCCCAGACAATAAAGGACCTGATCCTCAAAGCAGATCCCCCCCGCCGCAATGGCAAACCCTACCAGGACGGCGAGACGCACGAAGAAATTAAAAATACGCAGCGCGTTTTCCTTTTTCCCTTCGTGCATCAGGTTGCTGTAAACAATGGCGCCTCCCATGGAAAGACCGAACACGAAGAAAGTCGCCAGCAGAAACAACGGAGAGATAAACCCAATCGCAGCAAGACCGTCCATACCGATGCCGTGCCCGACCAGGATCGTATCGCCGATTTCCGCCAAAGCCAGGCCGATGGCCGCGAAAGGAGCCGGCAGTACCGCGCGTGTAAACATCTTACGGGTAAAATAGGCATAATCCACTGCCTTATCCAAGGAATATCCCTCTTTTCCAGAATCAATTAACAGTCAAGTTTCTTTACAATGTCCCCTACATTTTCGCCGGCTGCCAGCCCATGCAGGACCAGTGCATAGTTTTTCAGGAATCGGTCGATGAACGTTTCGCTGTATTCCAGCGTGTTGTAGGTGAGATTCACATAGAAATCATCTTTGCGGCGATGGAGGAAGAATTCAAACACTTCTTCTTCAAAATCTTCAACTTCCTCGTAACGAGCCTTTCCGCCGCAGAAATCAAATTCACCGTCAATGTCTTCCCCCTGATATGAGAACGCGGCGATCAACGGCACAGCATCCCCTTCGTACAGTGCGTGCCGACGGCACAGCAACACATTTTCCTGGGTCTCTTTCACAAACTGCGCAGCCGTCATATCCTCTTTCCAACGAACGCACAGGGGATAATGCCGGTAAATAGCGCCCAGCGTCCGCTCATACCGGATATCGTCCCGGCCGTTATAAATAGTGAGGACCGCAGACGCCTTTTCCCCGTTAGCAAGACTCTGGAGCAGACCGAAAGCCGCGGCCAGGATAGAACCGTCGGTAACTCCCTGGACTTTGGTGAAAGCATCTACCGCCGCCAGATCCACATGCAGCGGAACCGTCTTGTCAACGGTTTTGTTTTCCTCTTTCGGGTCCAGATCCCCCGGCAATTCCCCGGCATGTTCCGTAAAGGATCGGATGAACTCTTCATTCCACTTCTGTTCTTTCTCATATTCCGGAGTATTGAGCGCATCCTCGATATCATCATAGTAATCTAAGATGCTGTACTCTTCTGGTTGCAGTGCTTCGCCCCGGTACGCCGCGTCTACATCTTCCAGGAAAATAGTAATGGAATCCCCGTCGATGATGGGATGCAGAAAATCAAAGTAAAATTCTTTGCTTGTGGTTCCGTTCGCTTCCCTGATTGCAAACAGGCGCATGGAGAACATTCGCGTCTCCGGTTTGTTCATAGGTTGCCGCAGCTTCGGCTTCAGCTTTTCGTAATCCTGCCGCGTCACTTCTTCCACTGCCGGTTTCAGGTTAGCAAGGTCGCCACTCTTCCAGCGAAGCGTTCCGTCACCGGAGGCCGTCAGCCTTGCGTCCACGGCAGGATGGACCTGCAGTACGGTTTCAATAGCTGCGGCCAGCCGCTCCATGTCCGTTTCCGGCGCAAGGTAAACGGTAGCGTCGCAGTGAAGGCCGTAACCTTCTTCCAGCTCGTTGCCCCATTCGTAATGCAGTTCCTGCAGCGGGCCAAAGAAGTGGGTATCCCGCCTGATAGTCTTCAATGCGCTTTTATCTTCCCGGAGGGCCAGCAGCTTTGCAATGCCCGCGGGGGTTTTTCCTTCGTACACTAAATTAAAGTTCAGCTTCAGGTCGCGGCATTCCGCAAGGAGTCGAACCACGCTGAGGCTGTCACCGCCAGCCTCAAAGAAATCCTCTTCCGCGCTGACGCGTTCCATGCCCAGAGCCGCGGCAAAGCCTTTGGCCAGCAGCTCTTCCGTCGGGTTCTTCGGCGCCACGTAGGGCGTTTCGCTCGCATACACTTCCGGCTTCGGCAAGGCTTTCCGGTTCAGCTTCCCGTTCTGGTTCCAGGGGATGGCGTCCAGCTGGACGACGGCGGCCGGTACCATGTAAGGCGGTTTCCTTTCCCTTATAAAAGCTGCCAGTGCTTCCCGATCAATGGGCTCGTCTGCCACCACATAGGCGGCGATGAACTTGCCTCCCGCCGGGTTATCGCAGGCAACCACTACCGCGTTCTTCACGGCAGGGAAATCGTGAACGACCCCTTCCACCTCCGCCAGCTCCACACGGAATCCGCGGATCTTCACCAGGCCGTCCCGCCGTCCCACAAATTCAATGTTCCCATCAAGACGATAACGGGCGATATCCCCTGTCCTGTATGCCGTTTCATAATCGGACTTCTCTGAGAAGGGGTTGGGCACAAAGGCTTCCGCCGTTTTCTCCGGACGGTTCAGGTAGCCGCCCGCTACCTGAATCCCGGCGACCCACAGCTCGCCCAAGGCTCCGGGAGGAACACGGCGGCCGGCATTGTCCACAATATAGATATCCGTATTGTCCATAGGCGTGCCAATGGGGATATCCGGTTCATACTCCGTCATGCTATAACAGGTGATGGATACCGTCGCCTCCGTAGGCCCGTATTCATTGGCCACGATATAGGGGTGGACCGGTTTGAAAGGCACCAGGGTCTCGCCCCCAACCACGATGTATTTCAGTTCAGGGCAGTCCATAGACAGGGCGAACTGCCGGCCTACCTGGCTGGGCAGGTCTGCAATATAGACATGATGCTTCCTTATAATCTCTGCCAGCGCGGGCAGGTCCAGCTTTTTTTCTTCCGGGATCACAACCACGCCGGCCCCTACGGTCAGGGCCGGATACATATCCGCCAGGGAGCCGTCAAATCCATAGCTGTTATAACAGGTCACGCGGCTCGTCGCCGCAGGTGAAAAGTAACGGCGGTACCAGGCCGCGTAGGCCATTACATTTTTCTGCAGCAGCCGCACCCCTTTGGGGACGCCGGTGGTACCGGAGGTATAGATCAGCATGAACAGGTCGTCCGGAAGGGGTGGAGCTATTTTCGCCAAAGAGGCCTCCTCCGGCAGCTCCAGGGACTGGATTTCCGAAATACGCAGCACCGTGCCGTCAAATTCCTGGAAATTCTCCAGTCGGGGTAGCAACTCATCGGCGATGATGATCAGCTTCGCGCCGGCATCTTTCACCATAAAAGATAAGCGCTCATCGGGATAGTTGGGATCCAGCGGTTCGTAAGCGCAGCCGGCCCGCATAACGCCCAAAGAGGCGATGACCATATATTCGGAACGGGGAATAAAGACTGCTACGGTATCCCCCCGGCCCAAGCCCTGTCCTGAAATAAAACCGGCCAGACGGGATGCCAGTCCTTTTACCTGGGCGTATGTATACGAACGTTCTTCGTAAATCACCGCCGTATTATCCGGATATTCAGCAGCCCGTGTCCAGAACTGTTCCACAATGGTAGCACTGCGGTCATAGGGATGGACCGTCTCGTTAAAGCGATCCAGCCGCGCCAGCGTTTCCGGCGCGGTGATGCGCACATGGCTTACCGTGGCAGCCCTTGTCAGGCTCTGAAGTATCTCCCGCCAGGACAGGGCCATAGTCCGGATGAAGGCTTCCGTATACAGGCTGCTGTGGTAACCGATGGCCAGCCCTTCCGCAGCCCAGCGAAAACTAAGGGCCAGTCCTTCCCGGCTGGTCGCGGGGATCTCCCCGGCCAGGGAGAGCGCCATGCCCCGTCCTTCTTCCAGGCCCAGCACATCCTGTGCTTCCCGGTCCTTCCAGGAGAAGGAAGCGCCTTCACGCAGCATGGCTTCCGTACTTTCTGCCAAGGCCTCCGGCTTCGTATCCGGGTGCCACTCCTGCCGCAGAGGGCGATAACCGTTGGCGTCCCATACCAGGAATCCGGCTTCGCAGATGCCCCCGTACACCCCTAACAGCAACAGAGTACCAACCGCCAGGTATTTTGTTTCCGCCAGGTCCTCCGCCGGCAGCACAAACTCTTCCCATTGGCCGCCTGTTACCTCCCGCAGCTCGGGCAGGGGCAGACAGTCCGGCATCTCCGAACCGAAACGGGACTCGCACCATTCTGTTTTATTCATTATGATATAACCCTTTCTTTATATACGACCCTTATTGCAACAGCCCCGTCAGTTCCCGGTCTTCCTGCTGCAGCGCTTCCACCATGGCTGCCATGACGGCGGCGAACCGGCGCATGGCGGATTCCGTATACCGCTGGTTGTCATAATCCAGCACCAGGGAATAGCTTCCGTCGTCATGGGAGTTCATTTCAATATCCAGGGTGTTTTCCGCCGCGGAGATCTCGTTGGCGGGCATTTCCACAATAACGCATGTCTTACCGTCCAGGGGCAGTTCCCCCCGACGGCCCATGGCCCCCTTCTGGAGGATGAAGGTGGCGCAGCCGTCCCCTAATGCTTCTTCGTAGATCAGGTCCAGGCTCTTACGGTATTTCATTCCCTCTTTCACCTGGTCCTCCAGCTGCCGCAGAAAGTCGCCGGCAGTGATAGGTCCGGTGAAATCCCAGCGGGCCGGGAACTGGTCCAGCATCAGGCCCATCAGGCGGCGCTCCGCCGAATTGATGCGGCCGTTGTGGATCCAGCCCAGGATGGCTTCCTTCTGCCCGGTAGTCTTGGCAAGGGACAGCAAAGAAGCCCCCATGAAGAATGTGTTTTCAGTGAAGTCCTTACCCCGGAAGAAGGTCTTGTCAAATCCCGGGAAGGGTATCTCTATCTCGTGCTCCGGCGTTTCGCTTTCCCCTTCCAGGTCGACCGGGGGCAGGTGCTTGTCCTCATCAAAATCCTCCATCATCTTCCGCCAGTAGGCGTGGCCTTCCTCCAGTTCCTCCGCAGAAATCTGGGATTCTTCCCGGATATAGGCCGCATAGCTGGAAGAATGATATTTGCCTTTGGCGCCGGGCTCCCCGGCATCATGGTACCGTTTGGCCAGTTCCCGCCAGAACAGCATGGCAATGGCCGTGCCGTCCATAATGGCATGATAAAAGTCCACATACAGGTATTTCCCCGTTCCCGTCTGCATAATGTAGAGGCGGTACAGTGGGTGGTTAATCAGCTCATAAGGCTGTTTTACTTCCTGCTTTCGCTGTACAAAGGCTTCGTCAGACATGATCTCCACCCGCGCTTTTTCCAGTTCCCCGTCAAAACGCTGGCAGATGTCGCCGGTTTCCGGATGGATCACCAGGCGGCAACGGAACACATCATGATTGGCCAGGACGCCGTTTGCCGCAGCGGCCAGGCGTTCCAGGTCAATGGAAGGATCCAGTTCTATCAAAGCGCCGGTGTTCATCATCGTAGACCGGGCCATGAGGAAATGGGTGTCCACCATCCACCGCTGCACCGGGCGCAGGGGATAAAAGGCGCTTTCCTCTCCTTCGTTTTCCCGTTGCACGATGGTCAGCAGGCTGTCGAAATGGGTAGTGCGGAACACACCCATCACGTCCTCCGTAGGATAGAGTATCTTCAGCTCCGCCCCCTGCCGCAGCAGGTTCTTTTTGGCCATGAACAGGGACCGCAGCCCTGCGGATGAAATGTATTCCACATTGCTGAAATCCAGGCGCACTTCCTTTCGGCCCTGCGCCTGTTCCGTAATCGCCTTGTCCAGCTCCTGGGTCTCCAGTATGCTGATTTTCCCCCTCAGTTCCAGGGTAAGGCTGGCGCCTTCTTCCCTGGATGTGATTTCTAATGCCATTTGGTTTGCCCTCGCTTTCGTTAACCAATTCCATGGCAACCGTTTCCATTCCAAGCGGTTCCATATGGAGCGATCCCAGATTGATCGCTTCTATTTATATATCTACATTGTACATCTATCTCACAGATACCGCAATCCGACCATAGTAATATCGTCCGACTGCTCCGCGCTTCCGGCAAAGGCTGCCACGTCCTGCTGCACTGCTTCCAGGATATCCTTCGCCGTACCACTTCCGCCGGTCCGGTTCAGGCAGTCCCGGAGCCGGGCTTCGGAGTACTGTCTGCCCTTCGGATCCATGGCCTCGGTAACGCCGTCCGTATACAGGTACAACATGTCGCCGTGGGCCAGTTTCAGCCGTTCTTCCCGATAGGCTGCTTCCGCATCGATGCCCAGCACCACCCCGGTTTTTTTCAGGGGCAGGTATTCAAAACGACCCGTCGCCTTATAAAAGGCCAGAGGCGGATTATGGCCGCAGTTCACCGCGTCCATCCGGCCTGTCCGCAGATCCAGCACGCCTATAAAGGCGGTAACGAACATCATCTCCATATTATTGGCGCAGATCCGCCGGTTGGCTTCTTCCACCAGCCGGGCCAGGGATGCTTTTCCGCCAGTAATGACGGCACTTTTCAGGATAGTTTTGGATATGGCCATGAACAGGGCTGCCGGCACCCCTTTCCCGGATACGTCGGCAATAGTGACTGCCAGGCGGTGTTCGTCCAGCATATAGAAATCGTAAAAGTCGCCGCCCACTTCTTTGGCCGGCGCCATGGAGGCGTAGAGCTCATAGTGAGGATTGCCGGTAAATTCCGGCTCCACATGCGGCAACATCCCCGCCTGGATTTTAGTGGCGACGGATAGCTCCGTGGCGATGCGTTCCTTTTCTGCCGTAACCCGGGACAGATTATTCATCTGTTCTTTCAGTTTCATCGCCATGTGGTTGACGCTTTCGGCCAACTGGCCGATCTCATCTTCGCTCTGGATCTCGATCTTCTGGTCCAGGTTCCCCCGGGCAATTTCCTTTACCCCATTTTCCAGGGCAATGACAGGCTCTACAGTTTGCCTGGCCACGCCTCCACTGATCCAGGCCAGCAGGAGAACAAACAGCAGGAGCGCCACCACCAGACAGGCCAGAATCGTAATAAATCGTGAATTCAACTGATGCAGATATCCCTGCATCTGGGCCAGCACGGCCTCCCGCACATTTTCCGTCGGCCCTATGACCTCGCTTTTGGGGATTAGCATGCCCAGGCTCCATTCCGCCGTTTTCACAGGAGCGTAGGCCAGGTAATACTCTGTACCATCCACCTTTACCAGATCCACGGAACGCTGGCCCTCCAGCATATCCTTTGCCACGGCGGCAATGGTTGGCTCTGATACGGTACGCAGGTCGATCACCTTCTCGGGAACCGACAGGATACCGCTTTTCCGGGTGGAGAACAAAATATTGCCGCTGTCAGACAGGATGAAGGTGTTGTCGCTGAAGTTACGGTCGTCCTTCATGGACAGGTTGTTCATCTGCCGGAACAGATCGTCCGAACTAATATCCACACCCGCCACCCCGGCTATGTTATTCCGGGCATCATAATAGGGCATGACGACAGAGGCGACCCGCCTACCGATTGAGTCATTGACATAAATGTCCGTAAAATCCGGTTCTTTGACTTCCAGCCCCAGCTTGTACCATTCGGTTTCCCTGGGGTCATAGGTTTCCAGCATTTTCCGGGTAAACTTAACATCCTGTTTGTCAGGCATGAGTTCTGCGGCGATGATATACCCTTTCGTGCTGCCGATATAGGCAGCCGGATAGGCATCCATATCGTCAAAGTTAGCGGCAAGGTTACCCAACAGCCCTGCCTCATGGGCGAAGGTTTCCCTGCTTACTTTCGCCGCCAGCCGGTCGCTATAATTCAGGTAGACCTGGCCGGAACGGATGGGACCGTCATGGGGATCGGGAAGGTTGCGGGGATTATAATGCTGCGGCTGCTGCAGGATACGGGTGGCCAGCCGACTGAGATAGCGCACGTCACCGGCCGTAACCTCCAGTTCCCGGTCAATACGGCTGGATTTTTCCTCTACCAGGGCCTCCAGCTTCTTCTTTACCTGCTCTTCCACGAAATCCTGCACAAAGGCGGATATGCGGTTTCCTACCTGCTGTCCCGCTTCCTCCGCGGTGTTCCGTACCATATACAGCCCTGTGAACAGCACCAGGCTCGCCAGCAGGAAGGAAACCATGCTGACGGACAGCAGCAGTAGGAAAAGCTTATTGCGGATGTTGTTATCCATCTTTTTCATTCTTTTAATTTTTTCGATTATTCCTGTTTTCATGGATTATCTTCCAAACCCCATAATGCCATCACTTCTTTATGGAAACACCGATGCAGTAAATTTATGCACTGCCTGTAGTATTTCCTTAAATAACAATGTTGTATTTATAATTCATCCTTGCAGACAGCACTTTCCAGTGCTGTCCGAACAAAATATATGCGATTTATTATAGCATATTTGATGCATATTTTACAAAACAAATTATAAGACAGACAACGGATTCACCGAATGTTTCCATAGGTAAGCAGAACCATTCATAAGTTAGCCTTGACAAACTTCCTGAATGGGTATATGATTTGGTTAGTCAGAGCTAACTTTTGTTTAGCTATTTTTTATGACCTAAGGTTAGCCTCGCCTAACCTTAAACTATTCAGTCCGGGAGGCAATCGACATGTTACCACTTCCAACCGCACAGGAAGGAGAAGTAATTGAAATCAAAAAGATCAGCGGAAACGACAGTACCCGCCTGCATCTTGCAGAGATGGGATTCACCGTAGGCACAAAGATCACCGTGGTCACCCGCATGGGGGGCAACATGATCCTGCAGGTGCGGGATTCCCGCGTAGCGCTGGATGAATCCATGGCGCGGCGCATTATGTACTGAACAGAACAGGTTCGGTAATACGCGTCACACGACGAAAGGCTAAGATTTAAAAATTGAAATACATTGCAGAGAGGAGAACCAAAATGACATTAAATGAAGTTCCGGTTGGCGGCATATGCACCGTAACCAAACTGAAGGGCGAAGGCAAACTGCGCCGTCGCATCATGGATATGGGCATCACCAAAGGCGTGGAGATAAAAGTGGTTAAAATTGCGCCCCTGGGAGATCCCATGGAGCTGAACGTGCGCGGTTATGAGCTTTCCATCCGCAAGGCGGAAGCGGAAAGCATCGAAGTACAGTAAGGAGAATATAAATGGATATTAAAATCGCTTTAGCCGGCAACCCCAACTGTGGCAAGACCACGCTGTTCAACGAACTCACCGGCAGTTCCCAATACGTAGGCAACTGGCCCGGCGTAACTGTAGAAAAGAAAGAAGGCCGCCTCAAAGGCCACGACGACGTCATCATCCAGGATCTTCCCGGTATTTACTCCCTTTCTCCCTACACACTGGAAGAAACCGTGACCCGGAAATACCTGATCAATGAAAGACCGGACGTGATCCTCAACATCATCGACGGTACCAACCTGGAGCGTAACCTCTACCTCACCACCCAGCTCATCGAAGTGGGCCTGCCCGTGGTCATCGCCATCAACATGATGGACCTGGTGAACAAAAACGGCGATATCATCAACCTGCAGAAGCTTTCCGCAGAAATCGGCGCAACCGTCTACCCCATCAGCGCACTGGAAGGCAAAGGCTGCCTGGACGTTGCCAATGCGGCTGTCAAAGTGGCGGAGAACCATCAGGTGTTCAAGGCGGCGGAGCTGCCCCACGTATTCCGCGGCAGTGTAGAACACGCCCTGGCTCATATTGAAGAAAGCATCAGCGACAAGGTGGACAAAAAGAACCTGCGCTGGTATGCAATCAAACTGTTTGAACGGGATGAACAGGTGCTGGCAGATCTGAACCTCTCCCCGGAACTGACAGCCCATCTGGAAGAACATATCAAAGACTGCGAAACGGAAATGGATGACGACGCGGAAAGTATCATCACCAACCAGCGGTATGAATATATCGGCAGCATCATCGACGCCTGCATCACAAAGAACCGTCCCAAGCACGCCCTCACCTTCTCTGACAAAATCGACCAGGTAGTAACCAACCGCTTCCTGGGCCTGCCCATCTTTTTCGCCATCATGACGCTGATGTATTACGTCTCCATCACCACCGTGGGCGGCTGGATGACAGACTGGACCAACGACGTGTTCTTCGGCGAGATCGTAACTGACGCAGCGACGAACATGCTGGAATCCATGGCAGCGCCGGAATGGCTCAGCGGCCTGGTGATTGACGGCATCATCGGCGGCGTAGGCACCGTTCTGGGCTTTGTACCCCAGATCCTGCTGATCTTCTTCTTCATGTCCCTGCTGGAAGACTCCGGCTACATGGCTCGCGTGGCTTTCATCATGGACCGTATTTTCCGGCAGTTCGGCCTGTCCGGCAAATCCTTCATCCCCGTCCTCATCGGCATGGGCTGCGGCGTACCGGCCATCATGGCTGCCCGCACCATCGAAGAAGAGCGGGACCGCCGCATGACCATCCTGCTGTCTACGTTCATTCCCTGCGGCGCCAAAGCGGAAATCATCGGCATGATTACCGCCGTGTTCTTCCCTGATTCTGTATTCATGGCGCCGGGCATGTATTTCCTGGGCCTGGCCATCATCGTACTGGCCGGCATCGCCCTGAAAAAGACCTCCTGGTTTGCAGGGGAACCGGCTCCCTTCGTCATGGAACTGGCGGCCTATCACATGCCTTCCCTGAAAGGCGTACTGATCCACATGTGGGAACGGGCCCGTGGCTTCATCATCAAAGCCGGCATGATCATTTTCCCCATCTGCGTACTGCTGTGGTTCATGCAGACTTATAACTTCAGTTTTGAAGTGGTAGAAGAAGTGGAAGAATCCATGCTGGGCGTATTCGGCAACAGCATTTCCTGGATCTTCGCTCCTATCGGCCTGGGTGACTGGAAAGCAACCGTTGCTTCCATCGCCGCCTTCCTTGCCAAAGAAGACGCCGTGGGCGTACTGGCCATGCTGGCCGGCGCTGCGGAAGACGCGGAAGAAGCGCAGGTCATGGATGCGCTGGGCAAACTGATGCCCCCCATGGCAGCGTTCTCCTACATGATCCTGAACCTGTTTGACCCGCCCTGCCTGGTTGCCATGGCAACCTGTTACCGTGAAATGGGAAGCCGGAAGTGGGGCCTGTTCGCCATTTGTTTCCAGGCGATTTTGGGTTACTCCCTGGCGTTTGTATTCTATAACCTGGGCAGCTGGTATGTAGGCGATGTACCTTTCGGCCCCATGCAGGGCATCGCGCTGTTCCTTGTGTTAGTGGCGCTGTACTTCATTTTCCGTCCGGCCAAGCCGTATGTGAAGCCGCAGGAAAAAGTGCACGCATAAGTCGCACAGAGGTTATCCCTCC
>DDQB01000045.1:23659-25197 GCA_002342505.1 Acidaminococcaceae bacterium UBA2453 | reverse complement strand
ATCCCTCTGCAAATTGATGTAACTTTATCGCCTTCGTGTAATTTCATCACAGTTACGCCCCGGGCGAAGCGACCACAATTTTTCACTTCATCCGCGTCCACACAAAGAACGTACCCTTTTGATGTAAACAGGAACAACTCATCGTCCGGATGCACACAGCACATGCCTGCAACCAAACCGGTTTTTTGCGTCACTTTGTAACTGATACGGCCCTTTCCGCCCCGGCTTTGCTTTTTGTATTCGGAAATTTTCGTACGCTTGCCGAGGCCGTTTTCCGTTACCGACAACACATCGCGGGATTCATCAAACGCCACGTCCGTGGCTACCACATAATCGGCTTCATGCAAATGGATGCCCTTCACCCCATGGGCCGCCCGGCTCATGCAGCGAACATCCTGCTCGTCAAAATGAATTGCCATGCCGCAGCATGTTGCCAGCAGTATGGAGTTGTTTCCGCCCGTAATTTTTACGCTGATCAGTTCTTCGCCATCGTTCAATGTAATGGCCTTCAGCCCGTTCTTTCTGACAGAAGAAAAATCAGTCAGCTTACAACGTTTTACGGTTCCCCTGTTGGTGACCATAAACAGATATTTCTGATCTGCAAATTCGGGAACACTGATTACCGCCGTAATCTTTTCGTCCGGCCTCAGCTGCAGCAAATTAATAACAGCACTCCCTTTCGCCTTACGACTGGCTTCCGGGATCTGGTAACCCCGCAGCATATAGGCCTGTCCTTTATTGGTAAAGAACAGGACATAGTCATGGGTTTTGGCAAGAAACAGATAGCGGTTAAAGTCGCCGCTCTTGTTACTGCCGCCAAGAATTCCATATCGCCCTCTACGATGTTTGGGCATATTATCAGGTGTTTGTTGATTGATCTCTTCCATATTTTTTGGTTATTCCTTTCAGTCGTTTCCCTACTTTATTACTATATTCTAAAATTGCGCAACATAGGTCGCTTCTCGGACGACATTTTTTCTTTCAGGCGCTTATGGCCTCCCTTACTCCCCTGTATAAATTGTACCAAAAATGCCGTCCAAATGTACGGACTCGCAGAATCGCTGCAACCCGCTCCACGTGAGGCTTACAGAAAATAGCTGTGAAAAATCTGTTTTCCGGACCGACACGCAGAAATCTCCGCTGAGCGCTTTATTTATTTTTTGCATATAAAGTGTTGTGTTATGGCAAGTGCGTGTTAGCGACTGTTTTATGCTGTATTCGTCAACTATTAAAACAAATAGTCGCAATTCGTGGAATCAGTTGCAATAAGCGGCTCTTATAACGCCTGTTGCGGCCACTTGCGAAAACTACGCAAATCCGCACGGTTACTGCATTTCATTCACTTTGCAAGGTTTCAGGCAAGAGGATGGAAACACCGCGGTCCACTGCCTCACATGGTTAAGACAAAAAAGAACGCAACCTGTTGTAAAAACAAGCTGCGTGAAAACGAAGGGAAATTCTCCTTCTTGCCTGTAAATAATACCCGCCATCACTGGCGGGCATTGCGGAAAAATCGTACGGTATAAATTTTAATTTTT
>DDQB01000045.1:17565-23519 GCA_002342505.1 Acidaminococcaceae bacterium UBA2453 | reverse complement strand
GCCCTCTCTTTTATTGCAGTGCGCCGTTTCATATCCTGAATTTCCATATCAAGCGTCATGATCTTCAGCCTCCAATCATCGTTGTTCCTGATACGCATCGCTTCTTTGTCCAGTTCTTTTGTAAATTCTGTAGTCGTTGTCTGTGCATTCACATAATGCAGAAATGCAGACAACTCTTCATCCTCTGCTTTGTCCGCTGCCGTTGTGTTCAGGAAAATATTTTCCGTCAAATCCCCCATCTGCAAGCCGGTCTTCTCTTTACACCGATATGTAAAGTGATAGACAGGCAGATCTTCCCCAAAGGGATCAAAAGTACAGATGAAAATGACGTATGCTTTCTTCAGCTTACGGTAATGCATGCCTTTACGCAGCATGTTCGTGCTGATCATGCTCTGGTAATAGCGGACCCGCAACGGCAATTCACGGATCACCGTTTTTTCGTCCAAATCACTGTACAGCACACTTTTGCTTCCGGTCACCTGCATTTCAATATCGGCGGCGTTTCCGTATTTATCCTCCACATACAAATCAAGCCGGGTATACTTGCTGCTCAGTCGAGCTGTCATTGTCTTTTCCGTTTCCAGATAACGGATTGTTTTGACCTGTATGTGCAGGACACGATTCAGAAATCCTTTGCAAAGTGTTTCGTTCCGCAACGTTTCCTGAAACAAAAAATTGTTTTGGATGGTCACCGTGTTCCAGTCAATTTTTCTACGCAAAATCTCACCTTTCTTTCCGACCGGCACGATTCTTCCGCAGTTTTATTTTAACTCAGTTTAATGTTGCGTGCAAGGGATGATTATAAGTAAAAAACGCAACCTGTTGTTAAAACAAGTTGCGCTGACTTTTACGCTGAATTGAACTGACCCTACTGCCGCAATCGCGGCTTAGAGCTTATCATACTTATCTGCCTTTCCCCTGGATTTGTCCACCGGGTACTTGGCCTCAATGGAAATAGACTTGGCCAGATTGGCCGGGGTATGGAACTGATCCCANNTCCCGGTCTTCCGTAAATTTTCGGATTCTGTCTATGGGTTCCTCCGAAAGATTTTAAGAAATCACTCACTAGCCTCTTCACACTCCGCCACTTTTGCTAAGGGTTCCGTAACAGCGTACGATATCAGGAACGATCGGATGTAATCCGCCAGAGCCTTATCCTCGCAATAGATGAAGCAACCTTTTTGGCCCCGGGTCAGCAGTGTCTTGTAGGTATTCTTGATCAGTCTCGCGGCAACATCGCCCTTTGCGGAACGGATGCCGGAAGATTTATCGTCTTTGGAAATCTTTGTCCGGTCGGTAATAATCTTTCCGCTTGTTTTATCAAAACGCAAATCGTTTCCAATCAGCACGCCGATATAATCAAATTCCAGCCCCTGAGCCGTGTGAATGCAGCCCACTTCTTCAAAAGAATTCGGGTTGATGGCCCAGATCTTGTCATTTTCCAGATTCCACCTGGCTTTAAAACCCTTTTCCAGATAAATATCGTACTCGTCCCGACGGTGTTTCACATTCCAGTCATAACAGTAACCGGCTACCATTCGGGCCTTATTATTGACTTTGTTTAACTCGCGCAACGTATCCCGCAGCGCATTAGGATCATCAAACACACGGATATCGAAGTTCAGTTCCTTCAGATCAATATCCACCGGTTCCCCGATTTGCAGAATATTGTTGATGAGCTGGATATACTGATCGCTGCCGTTGCAACGGAACTGGGACTTCAAAACCGTGTCCTCGCTCATGATGATTTCACTGCCCAGCTCTTCTGCCCATTTTTTGATTTCCGCCACGGAACCGATATCCTTTTTGGTAATCTGCTGGTCTTCGTCCAGTAAAAATACAGTAAACAGTGAAGCATTGATACACTCTTTGACCTGGTTTTCCCCAGCCCAGTCTCCGTACATTTTTTTGACCAGCCGATGGGTTTCGTCCACAATCAAACAGTCATAAAAATTGGGCTTTAAATTACACAAGCCAAAAGGAGAACGGAACAGCAGCTTTATATTAACCTGAGCTTTCAAATCCGATTTTGCCAACAGCTTCTGATAAGCTTCTCTCGGAGCGCTGTTTTTCGTACAATAACTGGCATTAAGGCCCTTTCTTTTCGTGATGAATTCTTTCAGCAGATTGACCGCAAGAACAGACTTCCCCGTTCCGGGCCCGCCCTGAATGATAATCGTCCGTTTCTTTAAATCTTTCCGGCACTGAGCCATGTACTTTTTGCACAGATCAAAGACCACGGCCTGATCATCCAGCAACATGAATTCCTCGTTGCCCTTCATCAGGGAAACCAGGCAATCCTGCAAGGCTTTGGAGGGACGGATCCTGCCGTTATCGATTTTATACAGCAAGTCCCCCGAAGACGATCTGCTGACAATGAATTTCTTGATGAAGTTCCGGAGCTGCAGAGTCTGGCTTTTGTCAAAAAGCGGCGCCTCTTCCAGCCAGGGAGTGTAAATGTCATCATCCAGCGGCATCCTTGCTGCCGGACTGCAGTTATGCAAATAGGCGCAGGGCTTTATGCCGATGCTTTCGTCCTGTACCTGCTCCGAAGAGTTTTTAATAAAAGTTGCGTAGGCATAGGCCTGATAGGAAGGGTGATTGACAATACGGTTTGCGCCGCAGGTATACGCCCGGACGCTGTGACGCATGATATCGTCCACTTTCTCGGCTTTTGACCACTGCTTCAGTTCCACCACAACCACATTGCTTGTGTTGGCAGCATCCGCCCCCGCGATTATAAAATCCACACGCTTTGAGGTTCTGGGAATCTGATACTCAATGGCAACTTCCACATCATTGGGGATTTCCGGATCATCGATGGCAGAACGCATAAAATGCAGGGAATTCTGCCAGGACTGATATTCGGCCTCCTGCCCTCCGGAAAGATGCTTTTCACGAAGCTTTTCCAGAATTTTATCAGAAATCAGATTCAGATTCACATCGTTATTGAATTGTGCTTTGGTGCCACTGTAGACAATCATAGGGTTTCCTCGTTAGATTCTTGTTAGAACTTTCGTTTGATTTTTTACTTCATTGCATTTTACAACAAAATCCCTTTAACATGCATAACTGCTGCACTTTTGCATTCTCTTCTTAATTACCTTGTCAGATTCTTGTTACAATTTCAATGTTTCTTGTTAGAATCGCTCCATACGGAACGAACATTTTTTGTAAACTCTGCATTCTGTGCAACAGTCAATTTGTTATCTTCATTTTTATCAAAACAAAAAACATGGTTACAATTTCTCCTGCTATATTAATTGCAAACGTTTCGCCTGCGTGAGAACGGAGGAAAATTCTTCTTGTTGAATATAAACTTGCAACAATCTTGCAACCAAATTCATTGTTGCAACGCAAAGAAATTGCGTCAACCATGCGGCTTTTCAAATTCATCTTGCAACAATCTTGCAACAATCTTGCAACAATCTTGCAACTTTGCCGCAAGTTATCACATTCACAAAATCATTTGTTTTCCTTTGGCAATGGTCCTTTAAACCATCGCACTGCACTGGTTGTCTGTGCATTCACATAATGCAGAAATGCAGACAACTCTTCATCCTCTGCTTTGTCCGCTGCCGTTGTGTTCAGAAAAATATTTTCCGTCAAATCCCCCATAAACTTTTTTCTTTTCAGCTTTTACATTTCCGACTTGTACTTAAATCGGTACTGCCCTTTGCCTTTTCCCTTAATCGGAACAACAACATCTATTGTCCGCAATTTAGCAAGAATTTTTCTGGCTCCAGAACTGGAACAGGAAAACAATTTGCAGATATAAGCAGTGTTAAAAATTTGATTCAATTCTATATCTTCATACAAACGACTTATGTTGTTAATAGTTGCCTGGTTATAATTCTTAATATCACATAATCTTAAAATTTCCAAAAGGGGAATTTTCTCAATCGCTACATTCTTTGCTGAATCGGTAACTTTTTGATGCTCAATCGCTACATTCTTTGTCGAATGGCCAACTTCTTTCTCACCAACCGGCAACTTTNNAACTTTTCATAGGCAGCGCTTCGAATAGTAGTTTTCAAAATAAAAGTATTGTTATCAAACACCGGATCCGGCAGCCCTAACGCATTTAATTCCCTGCACATACGGTCAACCCCTTCGCCGTATTCCTTCACAAAGCCATAGTCTTTTAAAAATGCGGCAATCTTAGTTATCTTCGCTTTGCCGTATTCGTAATAGATTTTTTTGCGGAATTCCGCATTTTTGTACAATGGAAAAGAGCTGAACAAAAACTTTATCCTGCCAGCCACCGTGCAATATCGCAGACACGGATTCCCTCAAACAAAATATCCGGATGTTTAGTTCTGGCAATGATCAGTTTCGGATACGCGTCTTTAATTTTCAGCAACGGCTCATATTCTCTTCTGAAAGTTTCCGGATTTGAGATATCGTCACTGACCTGTATATAGAATTTCTCATCCGCTTTCTTTGCTACAAAGTCAATTTCTTTTTGATATAACTTTCCTACGTACACCTCGTACCCGCGGCGCAGGAGCTCAATACAGACAATGTTTTCATACATACGCCCGAAATCCAGATTGTGTGTTCCTAACACAGCAAAACGCAAACCCGTATCGTTAAGATAGTATTTATCATTAGATTCCAGATATTTCCTGCCCCTGATGTCATACCGTTTGATTTTGTAAAACAAAAAAGCCTGGCACAGATGACTTATATATTTTTGTATTGTTACATGATTGGTGCTTACTTTATCCGCGTTCAACACATTGCTGATACTGTTTGCTGTAGTAAGGTTACTGATATTGTCCATCAGGAATTCACTTAACCGGTTCAATGTCGTGGTGTCCGGCAGGTTAAATTTCCGGACAAGATCCCGGTTTAAAATCGTTTCATACACTTCCCGCAGGTACGTCATACGAAGTTTCTCATCTTCGTAAAGATAAGAACCGGACAAACCTCCTTTGACTGTGAACTCGTCAAACAGGCTGTCGAGGTCATTCCGGTCAGAAAAATATAAACAAAACTCCTTAAAGCTGAATGGAAACACATGCAACTCAATGTAGCGCCCGGTAAACAAGGTCGCCAAATCCGCGCTGAGCAGAAACGCATTGGATCCGGTCAGATAGATATCATATTTTTCCCTGGCGTATAAACTGTTGATAACCAGCTCGAACTTTGGACAAAGCTGTACTTCATCAATAAAAAGGTAATTCTTTTTATTCGCCACATAGCGCGATTCTATGTAATTATAAAGCTGATGATATTCTTTCAGCTCCTCAAACGCCAGATCAAAAAAATTAACAAAAATGATATTTGCGTCTGCGTCCTGCTCTTTTATCCATGCAAGATACGCTTCCATCATCTTTGATTTTCCAACACGCCGCATACCCGTAATTATTTTAATGTCAGGTGTCCCTCTTAATTTTTTCAATTCTTCCAAATAGGATGTCCGTTCAATCAATTTCATGTTTCAGTTCTCGCTTTCAAAACTTTAATTTTTTTAACTTTTTGAAAACCTCGAAACCATTATAGCATAAAATCTGCCTCTTCCACAACACCACATTCAGCCAGGTCCTTGCACGGTTTTTGTTAAACCAAATTGCAATTCCCAATCATCCAGGCAAACGCCTTTGCCGTTCTTATGTCCGGCTCTTTAAAGTGGTTTCCCCGGTTCCACTCCAAAACACATTCAACCCCCTGCCCTGCCAGGCAGTCATGTGCCCTGCGGATGTTCTCTCCCACAGCAGCCATCACCGGATTCCGCACCTTTTCTTCCTTGTCCCCCAGGCTCAGATAAACCCGGCGGCATTTTATTGCATGTCCTTCCATATAATCCGCAAAACCAGGAAACCAGACAGAAGGCGACGCCGCTGCTGCCCCGGCGAACACGTCCGTCTGATACGCTGCCCACAAAGCAAACAGTCCGGCAAGAGAGTAGCCCCCAATATAATACCGCCTGCTGTCATCTGAACACAACT
>DDQB01000045.1:4790-17528 GCA_002342505.1 Acidaminococcaceae bacterium UBA2453 | reverse complement strand
ACAGCCGGCGCATGCCAGGGAGACAGATCCAGATTCCAGTTCTTCACTTTAATGGCAAGCAAACGGAAATCATCCACAGTCTCCCGGATGACTGCCACTTCATTTTCTATCACAGCAAGATCATGATCGTCCACCATCTGAAGCAAAACAGTAGAAGAATCCGGCTTGCCATATTCATAAACACGCATATCCATATGCGAATACCTCAATCAGTTCAAAAATTTCACAGGAACGCCAGTAATTTTTTCTTTAACAGTATGGGCATCCTGCGCCTCTATTGTAAAATGTTTAGTCCCGTTTCCTTATAGCTTATCATACTTATCCGCTTTTCCCCTGGCTTTGTCCACCGGGTACTTGGCCTCGTTCTTGCTCATCTTTGCATTGACGATCTCGTCTTCATCCAGGTCCAGTTTGTCCAGCATATTCCGGCAATATACCAGCACATCCGCCAGTTCCTCCCTCACATGCGCCAGATCATACTCCGTATCACTCCACTGGAAACACTCCAGCAGTTCATTGGCCTCAATGGAAATAGACTTGGCCAGATTGGCCGGGGTATGGAACTGATCCCAGTCCCGGTCTTCCGTAAATTTTCGGATTCTGTCTATGGTTTCCTGTTTCATGATTTTATCTCCCCTGATTTTACGATTTTAGTGGAGATAAAATGTAAACTCCACTAAGACGCAAAAAATATTGGTGCAAATTTTAATCAAACATCTGTAAACTGTAATTACATTATTATACCATAAAATGCCCTCTTGTACTGATACATGATTTATTTACGATACTTATAACCTTTTCCACAACGCAAAAATCCCCGCCGCTGTTCGCGACGGGGATTCTCTTTTAATTTTTTTAAAACCGTTAAGTCGATCAGTCTGCAGTAAACGGCATTAACGCAACGTTACGCGCGCGTTTGATTGCAGTAGTCAGTTCGCGCTGATGTTTTGCGCAGCAACCGGAAATACGGCGGGGTAAAATCTTGCCGCGTTCGGTTACAAATTTGTGCAGCTTAGCAACGTCTTTATAGTCGATGCTTTCCGCTTTATCTACGCAGAAGCTGCAAACTTTTCTTCTCGGTCTTCTGCCTCTTTGCATTTTCATTTGCTTAAACCTCCCTGTTGTTTAGAACGGAACGTCTTCATCAAAGGCAACATCTGTGCCAAACCCGCTCATGGGCGATTTGGCAGCGGGAGCCGCAGACTCTGCAGCGCCGGTATCCGATCCTCCGGAAAACTGCGATCCGAAATGCTGGTTGCGGTTTGCGCTTTCGCTCTTGCGTTCAATAAACTCAATGTTCGTTGCGATCACTTCCGAAATCCAGTGCTTGGTGCCATCTTTGGCATCAAAGTTACGGATCTGCAGGCGGCCGTCTACTAACAGACGATGTCCTTTTGCGAGACTGTTTCCACATAATTCAGCAGCTTTACCCCAAACGACTACGGGAATAAAGTCTGCATCGCGCTGGCCCTGTTGATTTAAAAAAGGTCTGTCAACTGCCAGAGTGAAAGAGCAGACTACCTTCTGGGTAGGAGTATAACGCACTTCCGGATCTTTTGTCAGTCGACCTAAAATAACTATCTTGTTCATTCAGTTACCTCCACAGACTGATATTTACAATCAGTCTTCCTTTTTAATGATCATATGGCGCAGCACTTCGTCGGTAATCTTCATTACACGGTCAAGTTCTTTGACAACGGCCGGTTCAGCCTTGAAATCAACGAGTACATAATACCCTTCGGACAAATCCTGAATCAAATAAGCCAGGTGTTTTTTGCCCCAACGATCTGTCTTTTCTACTGTAGCACCATTATCGGTCAGCAGTTTTTCGAATTTGGCGACAACGCCATCGATTACTTCATCTTCAACCGGTTTAATGATGTACATGACTTCGTATGCTCTCACGAAATCACCTCCTCCTCTGGACTTTCGGCTCCCCTGTCGGGAGAGCAGAAGAAGTAAAATATGCTCTATCACAAGCCATATTATCTTATCACCCGGACTTTAAATTGTCAAGCAAAAGATATAAACCGGAGAATATTCGTACCCTTCTGAATATCCTCCGGTTCTATTTTAAGTTATGCTGAAATTACAGGGCGATCTGGCTGAATACTTTACCGATGCTGTCGTGGATCACAAGATCGGCCCTGCGGTCCGCCGAGGTTTCGGATTTATTCACCAATACCAGTTTGTTTCCCTGGTAATAACGGATCAGCCCCGCTGCCGGATACACCACCAACGATGTGCCGCCGATGATCAGCATATCCGCCTGTGAAATATAATTCACTGCCGCTTCCATGGTGTCCATGTTCAGGCTTTCTTCGTACAGGACTACGTCCGGTTTCACCGGGCCGCCGCATTTGTCGCACACAGGGACGCCTTTGGAATTTTTTACGTAGTTCACATCGAAAAATTTTTCACAGTTCTCGCAGTAATTCCGCAATACGCTGCCGTGCAGTTCCAGTACGTTCTTGCTGCCCGCCGCCTGATGCAGTCCGTCAATGTTCTGGGTGATGATCGCCGTCAGCTTGCCCGCTTTTTCCAGTTCCGCCAGTTTTAAGTGAGCCGCATTGGGTTTGGCGTCCAGGAACAGCATGCGGTTTTTATAAAAATCAAAAAACTCTTCGGGGCGTTCTTCATAAAACGTGTGGCTCACGATCATCTCCGGCGGGTACTGATAGGTCTGGTTATACAGGCCGTCCGTGCTGCGGAAATCCGGGATGCCGCTTTCCGTGGAAACGCCGGCGCCGCCAAAAAAGACAACGCGTTTTGATTCCCGTATCATTTCGTTCAGTTTTGCGATCTTTTCGTCCATGAGAACACCTCCCTGCATTTTAAAAATTAAAATTTTGTCACAGCATGCGGATAAAACCGTTTACAATGGCTGCCAGATTTTCTTCATACAGGCCTTTTTCTTTTTCCACTGCTTCTTTGACAGGAAGAATTTCTTTTCCTTCTTCTTTTCCCAAAATTTTATCATACGCGTTTACAAAAGCGATCCCCGCTTCCCGTTCAAAGGTCAGGTCTTCTGCGGAAGGAACGGCAAGTCCGGCCCGTTCTGCCATCTGTTTCAGCAACGCCGCGTCCGTCTTTGCCACTGTCTGCAGCGCTGCCAGCCAGAGGACATGGGTCAGCTTGAAATTTACCCGGTAATTAACGTTTTTTGCAACCGCTGCCAGATCGTCAAAGGCCAGCGCCGCATCCGCAAAACTCATACGGTAGTCGAAAGCTTTCGCAATCCCGGCATGGTATGCCAGGTTTTCTTTCATTTCCTGTTCAAAGATGCTGGCATTCACGCACAGCGTATCGAATTTCACCGCCGCCCGTTTCAGTTCGTTGGCAAGGAAGTAATGTTCCTGGGGCGTCAGCGGTTTGTCGCTGCGGGACAGGTCCACTTCAAAGTCAAGATCCCAGGGCGTGTCGTCCAGATAGTCTTTGTACATGTTCTGCAGGAACATGATCGCCTGTCCAAATTCCAGTACCATCCGGTGCAGCGCTTTCTCTTCAAATTTTATTTTTACATCGCCAACCTGGAATTCCGCATCCAGATAGGATTTGTCGATGGCTTCCTTAAAGTCCCGGTCCAGTTCCCCGAACCGTTTTTCCGTCTCTTCCGTGCTCAGGCCTTCGATCGAACGGTCGATCTTGTCGCTGCAGTCTACCCCGATGCCGCTGTATCCGTACAGCAGGGCCTTCACGATCTCTTCTTCTGTTTTCAGCCCGGTCGCGTTGGCAGCCCAGCCGCCCTTATAACCGGAGGACAATACGCTCCACGTCGCGGTGTCCATTGCTTCCAGAAAGTTTCGCTGCAGCGCCGCGCTGAATTCCGGTGTAAAATCTGTCAGCACCGGTTTGATCTGTTTGCGGGCGAACAGGTTAGGCAATTGGCTGTTCACAACCCCCAGCCAGTCGCTGAACGCCACGCTGATTCCGTTTACCCCGCAGGAAGACGGAGCCGCCCAGCTTACCAGCCGGCGGATCAGCGCCGCGTTATTGGGGTTCAGCGGGAACAGTCCCATTTTGATTTTTTTATTGTCTGCAGCCGGTTCAAATTCGGCGCCCTTCCATGCATTGTTCGCTTCGGATTTTTCACCGCATACCACAGCCAGCTGCCGGCCTGCGGCGTTATCTACCAGTCCCAGATACCCGTCCGGAATCACGCTGAAAGACGATCCGATCAGGGTTCCCTTCTCGCTCATCAGTTTTTCCGCAATTTCACGTTTGATTGCCATGTAATGCACCCTCCAAATTTTTTATAAGCGCAGCCCTGTTTTAGATCATGAACCGGGCTTTCCTGTTTCCACAATTCCAAAACGTCCTGCAGCGCTTCTTTAATTTTTTTATTTTTTACTGGTATATTTTAACACATAAACGCATTTCAGCAAACCGGCGATTAAAGAAATCGCGCATTCCATGAGTTTGCGCGGCTGCCGGAAAATTTTCTGCCGGAGAAAAAATGCCTGAACGTACAACGAACGCGTTTGCATATCGGTTTGCCCGGAATATTTTGCGGAGTAACGTTGTCCACTGTAGCGACCAATACCATATAATCGGTTTACGGTTTTACCTTATCCACCGGATTTATACACAGTATGCACAGGGTTATCCACAGAATTTGGCGGATTTTCTTTTAAAAACTGTGGAAAACGTACAAGTTTTTCCCTTTTTCTCTGTTTATCCACCGTTTTATGCACAGCCTGTGAATAACTCTTGTGCATAACTGTAGTTTTATACACACCACAACATATAGTAAAATGATTGTCTTTTTTGACGAATATATGCGTAAATATCAACATTCTTCTTTTTGTCAAGAAGATTTTTTGTAAACCGGCGGAAAAATATTTTAAATAGTTATTGACTTTTTTTATTCACAGGTAAGATACAGCAAAATCAACGGTTTCCTGTCAGTAAAATTATCAGACAGTATTTTTCTTTTCAAAAATTACGATTGAAAAAATATTTGCACTGTACCTTTTCCTGTATGATTATTTTTTCTGTGGACATTTTCTTTTTCGAACGAAATTTTATCCGGATACATTTGTTTTTCTGTGAGGAAATTTTTATTTCCGAAAGAATAGGTTCCCTTTCAGTCCACTGCAGTCAGCGCTTATACTGTTGCGCCAGACGGGCCAGCTTTTCCGCCAGTTTTTGATTCAGACACCGCTTGTCCATCTTCCATCCCCAGTTCCCGGAAGGCTGCCCCGGCGTGTTCATGCGACAGGAGGCAGGCAGCCCCAGCACATCCTGCATGGGAACAATGACCGTTCGCGCCCGGCGGCTGTACAGATATTCAATCAGCGACCAGACGTCCGGCTCTTTTCCGATAAGGCCTGTCAGCTGGCTGCGCAGCGCGGGCGAAACTTCTTCATCCAGCCAGCCCTGCAGCGTATTGTTGTCATGGGTTCCCGTGTATGCCACACAGTTCGGCTCTGTCGCAAAATCAATCAGGCCGTCGGCCCGGCGCTGCAGATGGAACTGCAGGATACGCATGCCGGGCAGTCCCAGTTCATCTTTCAGCCGGTACACGTCTTCGCTGATCTGCCCCAGATCTTCCGCCACCAGTTGCAGTTCGGGCAACGCCTTCCGCAGCGCCCGGAACATTTCTTTTCCTTTTGCTTCTTTCCAGCAGCCGGTCGCTGCATTTTTTTCCCCTGCCGGAACGGCCCAGGCGGCGACAAATCCCCGGAAATGATCCACACGGATCGCATCTGCCAGTTGCATGAGCGTGCGGAACCGTTCTTTCCACCAACGGAACCCGTCTTTTTCCATCACGTCCCAACGGTACAGCGGGTTGCCCCAGATCTGCCCCGTCGCGCTGAAATAATCGGGAGGAACGCCGGCTGCTTCCGCCGGGCAGCCGGCCGCGTCCAGGCAAAAATATTCGGGGTGGGCCCAACAGTCTGCGCTGTCCGCCGCCACAAAGATCGGCATATCCCCTAACACAGAAATTCCTTTTGCATTGGCATAGTCTTTTATTTCTTTCCAGGCGCAGAAAAATTTATATTGTTTCTGCCGGTACATTTCAATCGCTTCTGCCAGCTGTTCTTTATATTTTTTCAAAGCCTGGGGCGTACGGTTTCGGATATCTTCCGGCCACGACTGCCAGGGGGCGTGGTCAAAACGGTCCTGCAAGGCCCGGTAAAATGCATAATCCGGCAGCCAGTAACGGTTCCGGTCACAAAAATCCAGATAGCTTTTTTTCTCTGTTGCGTTTATGCCATGCGCTTCCTTCCCGTCGCTTTCACGGTCGTCCGCAAACAATGTCTCATGCCCGGCAAAGGCAGAAACGGACAGATACGGGGAATCGCCCAGCCCCGGCGGGTTCAGCGGAAGGATCTGCCAGACTCTTTGTCCGGCCGCAGCCAGAAAATCGATCCATTCTTTTGCGGCTGCCGATTTTTCTTTTCCGTCAGCGCCCCAGAGGGACGTTGGATGCAGCAGGATTCCCGCTTTCCGGGAAGCGGATTTGGTATCATTGTCCTGTGTATTTTTCCGCTGCAGCTGACGGTTTTTATTTTCCGGATCGCAATTTGTTTTTTCTTCACAGCGATAAATGAACTGGCTCAGAGGCGGCAGCGTAACGGTAAAAATGCCGTTGCTTACCGGTATCGGTTCTCCATGCCCCGCGCCCACTGCCTGCATCTCCCCGAAGGCAAGCTCCCCGGTATATACGCGCACCGTATGGGCAACGCCGCCGCGGTTCAGCATGATGAAAAACAGGCCGTCTTCTGCCGGGGCGCCAAAAACATCTTTCCCTCCTTCAATGGAACGGGCATAAATGTACACATCCCCTTCCGCATAAACGGGAATCATCCGGCCTGTCCGGAGCGCCGGGTATTGTTTTCGCAGCTGTATAAAATTCCGGCACCAGCGTTGCAGGGTTTTGTTTTCCTTTCCCCAGGGAAAAGTCCGCCTGTTGTCCGGGTCTTTTCCGCCCTGCAGACCTGCTTCATCACCATAATACAAACAAGGCGCTCCCGGCAGCGTCATCTGCCAGGCCCAAAGCAGCAGCAGGCGGCGTTCCGCCAGGGTCATACTGCTTTGTTCGCCGCTTTCTTTTTTATCCGCCCCGTTTGTTTCGTTTGGCGCGTGCCCTTTTACGGTCTTTGTATGATCCGAACCGGCGGTTCTTTCCGGCCCTTCCTCCAACAGGGACAAGACCCGTTCTACATCGTGACTTCCCAAAAGGTTAAGCATGGCATACAGATTTTCTTTTGGGTAGTTCTCCATCTGCTGCATGTACAGGGCATTGGTCCGGCCTGCGTCGGCTTTGCCCAGTAAAAAGTCCAGCATCAGTTTCCGCAGCACATAATTCATCACGCTGTCCAGCTTTCCGCCGCACAGATAGGCCCGCTGCTTTCCGTAACTGATCTTATGGGACGCGTCTTCCCAGACTTCGCCGATCAGGGCCGCGCTTGGATCGGTTTCTTTTAACGCCCGGTAAAAGGCGGTGAGAAATTCGTCCGGCAGTTCGTCCGCCACATCCAGACGCCAGCCGCTGATTCCGGCATTCAGCCAATGTTTCAGCACGCTGTCCCGGTCCCGGATAATAAAGTCCTGATAGGCGTCTGCCGTTTCATCAACTTCCGGAAGGCTTTTATCTCCCCACCAGCAGCTGTACTCGTCGGGAAATTTTTTAAACCGGTACCAGGAGGAGTACGGCGATTGTTCCGACTGATACGCGCCGGTTCCCGGATATGTCCCTCTGCGGTTAAAATAGATGCTGTCGTCTCCCGTATGGCTGAAGACCCCGTCCAGGATGATACGGATGCCGTGTTCTTTTGCTTCCCTGCAAAGACGGACAAATTCTTCTTCCGTTCCCAGGAAGGAATCGATTTTTTTGTAGTCGCCGGTATCGTAGTGATGGTTGCTGCGGCTTTCAAACACCGGATTGAGATACAGGCAGGTGACCCCCATCTCTTCCAGGTAATTCAGTTTTTCCCGTATGCCCTCCAAGGTGCCGCCGAAAAAATCATAATAGGCAATTTCCCCTGTATCCGGATGTTTGATATAGCGGGGCAGGTCGTTCCAGTTACCGTGTAGCAGCGCATTGGGTTTTCCACTGAACTGAGCCAGCGGTACGTCGCCCCGGTTGAACCGGTCTGGAAAAATCTGATACACAACGGCATGTTTCAGCCAGTCCGGCGTTTTCGCCGCACGATCGAAGACAGTGATCTGGAAGGAAGGCGGTTCTTCTTCGTAAAGCTCCCCAAAGCCTCCCATCTGCGCTCTGTTATTGCCGTAATAAAAATTTTTATCTGCCGTTTCAATTTTAAAATAATACCAAAGCAGGCAGCCTTTTTCCGGAACGGTAATATTGCATTGGTAGCTTCTCCGTTTTTTCCCGGCAACAGATGCGGGCAACGTGTCCCCCGTTTCAGCAGACGGATCTGCTTTCATGGCGTACAACGTTTCACCGGCGCCGTCCTGCCATATACGCAATGTAACTTTTTCTGTTCCGTCTCCTTCCACATCGCAGCGAAGAATCACGACAGAACCGGCTTCCACTGCGCCAAACGGGTAACGGAAGGCTGTATTTCTGGAATCATGGGTAATTACGGGTCGCATAGCTGCTTCATCTATTCGTTCGCCGTAACCGGCCTACGAATTTTCTCCTTCTCCCGGCGTACCGGGCTGTTTTTGCAAATTTTAAAAATTTATTCTGCTTTCTTACAGAAAAAGCGAAAGTGGTCCCGCAATATTCGAAATCACTTTCGCCTGACAGTAAACGCCGCTTCAATGCGTTTGTACAATGAACGGAATTTTAATCAGCGGTTCCGTTCATTTTATTCTGCATCTTTCTTTTTGATTTTTGTTCCCGGTTTGCGGCCGCGCTTTTTCGGTTCGGCCGGAGCCGGAGTTTCAACAGAAGCCGCATCTGTTACAGCCGCGCTTTTTTTGGCTGCCCTTTTTCTGGTGGAAACTTTTTTTGTTTCCGCGCCTTCTTCTGCATCACCTGCAACGTTTTTCTTCGCAGCAGATTTTTTTGTCGCTGCTTTTTTCGCCGTGGTCTTTTTTGTTGCAGCTTTTTTCGCTGCGGTTTTTTTCTTCACCGGTTCTGCTTCTTCTGCAGCGCCGGAATGTGTTTCTTCAGCCGGAACTGTTTCCGGTTCAGCTTTTGTAATATTATTTACTTCTGCTTCATTTTCTTGCGCTGCAGCCTGCAACCCGGCTTCTGCTTCCGGTGTTCCTTCTACGGCTTTCAGGATTTCTTCCGCCGTCGCTTCCACCTGCTCCTCTGAAACAGTTTCCGCCGGCTCGGGAACGCCTGCCACTTTGTCATATAAATCAGCATAGGCGCGGGCAGAACGGGTCCAGCTGTTATCGCTCTGCATTGCATTGAGCACTAATTTTTCCCACAAGGGTTTATCGGCAAAATAGGTCAGCCCGCGTTTGATGGTAAACAACAGCTCATGGGCGTTAAAGTTCTCAAAGCTGAGACCGTTGCCGTCCACCGCGGTATATTTATCAAAATTTTTTACAGAATCTTTCAGGCCGCCGGTTGCCCGCACTACCGGGACGGCGCCGTACCGCATGGCAATCATCTGGCTCAGGCCGCAGGCTTCATACCGGGACGGCATGATAAACAAATCGGCGCCTGCATACACGCGGCGGGCCAGCCCTTCGTCAAATAAAATATTGACCGAAACGTTGCCCGGATGCGTCCATGCCAGTTCCCGCAACGCGTTGGCATACGCTTCATCCCCGGTGCCGACGACAACCAGCTGTACCTGTTCTTCCATCAATTCATCCATGATATAGGTAAACAGGTCCAGGCCTTTGGCTTCTACCAGACGGGTGATCATAGCCAGGACGGGAATCTCCCGGTCCACCGTCAGTCCCAGTTCACGTTGCAGTTCTTCTTTTGCCAGCGGTTTTTTGATGAAGACATTCGTCCCGTTAAAGCATACTGGAAGATTCTGATCGGTTTCCGGATCGTATTCCTTGTCGTCCAGTCCGTTCAAAATGCCGCTGATCTTTCCGGCGCACAGGGCAACATAATCTTCCAGCCCTTCGCCAAAATACGGATAGGTGATTTCTTCCGCATAGGTGGAGCTTACCGTCGTAATATAATCTGCATAGCACATGCCGGCTTTCATAAAGTTTACGTTTCCGCCATTTTCGATATTCCCGTTATACAGCAGACGCAGCGGCATGCCTAAGACGTTTTCCACAATTTCCCGGCCGAATACGCCCTGATATTTCAGGTTATGGATGGTGTAAATATTTTTCAGTCCCTGATAGAACGGATCCTGCATAAAATCTTCTTTTAAGTACGCGCCCAGCATACCGGTATGCCAGTCGTTGCTGTGGATCACATCCGGACGGAAGTCGATATGGGGCAGCATGGCCAGCGTCGCTTTTACAAAGAAAGCGAAACGTTCCGCATCGTCATCAAAGCCGTACAGTTTCTCCCGCTTAAAATAATATTCGTTGTCGATAAAGTAAACCGGAATTCCGTCTGCAACCAGTTTCTGCACTCCCATATACTGATTGCGCCAGGAGAGATCCACCGTGCCGGTATAAACCGTTTCCATCCGGCTTTTATATTCTTCACTGATTCCTTCGTAATTGGGAATCACCAACGCTGTTTCCACGCCCAACGCCTGCAATGCTTTTGGCAGCGCTCCCATTACGTCTGCCAGTCCTCCCGTTTTAATAAACGGAGCGGCCTCCGATGCTACAAATAAAACTTTCATTTTATCAATCCGCCTTTCTTTAAAAGATTACGCGGGGATTTTTCTTCTTTGCTGTTTCCCTTTGTACTCTTTGTTTTGCTTTTTTGTTTTTTGAAATTTATATAAAGCACTGCCAGCGGCGGCAGTGTCAGAACGATTGACTGTTCTTTGCCGTGACAGGGAACGTCTTCGGTTTCCACCGGTTTTTCGTTGCCCACGCCGGACCCGCCGAATTCCGGACTGTCGCTGTTAAATATTTCCTGATAAATTCCTGCTTCTTCCACGCCGATGCGGTAATCCCGCCGCACTTCCGGCGTAAAATTGCAGACTATGATGGTCTGGTTTTCCGGTTTGTTGCCTTTACGATAAAAACTGATCACGCTGTTGTCGTTGTCATCGCAACTGATCCAGTTAAAACCGTGCCAGTTGTAATCAATCTCCCAGAATTCCGGATGCTGATTATAAAACAGATTCAGCGCTTTCACATACCGCTGCATTTCCTGATGGGCCGGATAATCCAGCAGATGCCAGTCCAGGCTGTCGTCAAATTTCCATTCAATGAACTGCCCGAATTCACCGCCCATAAAAAGCAATTTCTTGCCGGGGTGGCTCATCCAGTAACCGAAAAAGGCGCGCAGGCCGGCAAATTTTTTCCAGTAATCGCCCGGCATCTTATCCAGCAAAGAATGTTTGCCGTGCACCACTTCGTCATGACTTAACGGCAAAATAAAATTTTCCGCGAAGGCATAATACAGGGAAAAGGTGATCAGGTTCTGGTTCCCTTTCCGGAACAGCGGATCCATGGACATGTAACGCAGCATGTCGTTCATCCAGCCCATGTTCCATTTATAATTGAAGCCCAGCCCGCCTTTGTCCGCCGGGCCGGAGACCATCGGCCAGGAGGTAGATTCTTCGGCGATCATCAGGGCCTGTGGAATTTCCTTAAACACAGCGGTGTTCAGCTTGCGCAGAAAATCAACGGCTTCCAGATTTTCCCGTCCGCCATACTTGTTGGGCTGCCATTCCCCCTGTTTTTTTCCGTAATCCAGATATAGCATGTTGGCTACGGCGTCGATCCGAAGTCCGTCAATGTGGAACTCTTCCAGCCAGAAACAGGCGCTGGAAATCAAAAAGCTTTGTACTTCCGGACGTCCGTAATCAAAATTCATGGTGTCCCAGTCTTTATTTTCAGCCAGCATGGGATTGCCGGATTCATATAACGGTTCCCCGTCAAAATAACGGAGCCCGTGGGCGTCTTTGCAGAAATGCCCGGGCACCCAGTCCAAAATGACGCCGATCTTATTGCGATGCAATGTATCAATCAGATACATCAGATCTTCCGGCGATCCGTAACGTCGGGTAGCGGAAAAATATCCCGTCGCCTGATACCCCCAGGATCCGTCAAAGGGATATTCGCACAGAGGCATCAGTTCCACATGGGTATAGTGCATCTCTTTCACATATTTTGCCAGCGGTTCCGCGATATCGCGATACCCCATGACCTTTCCGTCCGCATCCCGTTTCCAGGAACCCAGATGGACTTCATAGATCAGCATGGGGTTATGATAGGAATCATACTCTTTCCGGCTTTTGCGCCAGCTTGTATCGTGCCACTGATACCGCAGCCCTTTTACAATGGACGCGGTATTGGGCCGCAGTTCAGCCGCAAACCCGTAAGGATCGCTTTTTAAAATCCGTTCTCCGGACGCGGTTTCAATGGAATATTTATAGGTGGCTCCGTCTGTCAGGCCCGGCACATAAGCAACCCATATGCCGTTTCCCTGCGCGGCGCGTTCCATCGGGGTGGCGCCGGCATCCCAGTTATTAAAATCACCTACGACGCTGACGGCCCGCGCATGGGGAGCCCACACGCAAAACCGTATGCAGGCTTTCTTTTTCCAGACAGCCGCATGGGCGCCAAACAGCCGGTAACTGCTGTAGTTCGTTCCCTGATGGAAAAGATAGGCGCCATATGCATCAATTGCACTGATTCGCATAATTCATCCTCTTAAATTTCTTCCGCAGCAAGATTCCAGATATCTTTTGCATATTCCTGAAT
>DDQB01000045.1:2977-4672 GCA_002342505.1 Acidaminococcaceae bacterium UBA2453 | reverse complement strand
TCATTCCGGTCCAATAAATCTTCCCGCAACTGTCCGAACATGGGATTTTCTTCCATGACTTCCAATATGCGGCGAACGTCGCTGTCATTATTGTAAATATCCCAGGACGTGTATCCGCCTTCCTGATAATACCGTTGTACTTCTTCTGCCCGCAATCCGAAAATTACGCTGTGTTCGTCTCCCACTTCCTTGTGGATCTCCACATTGGCGCCATCCATCGTACCTAACGTGATCGCCCCGTTGAACATAAATTTCATGTTGCCAGTCCCGGACGCCTCCTTGCTGGCAGTTGAAATCTGCTCGCTGACATCAGCCGCCGGAAACAGTTTCTGTCCCAGGGATACATTGTAATTTTCCAGGAACACTACCTTCAGTTTATCGGCCGTCCGGTGATCATGGTCGATCAGTTTGGCCACGGTATTGATCAGCTTGATCGTAATTTTTGCTTCCCCGTAACTGGCCGCCGCTTTGCCGCCAAAAATAAAGGTCCGGGGGATCATATCCATATTCGGGTCGTCCAGCAGCTGCCGGTATAAATGATATACGTGCAGAATATTCAGCAGCTGCCGTTTATACATGTGCATCCGTTTGATCTGGATATCAAAAACCGAATGCGGATTTAATGTAATATTCCGTTCTTTATACAGATAATCTGCCAGAATTTCTTTCCGTTGCTGTTTTACTGCAGCCAATTGTTCCCGGAATCCTTTATCATCACCAAACGGTTCCAGTTCCAGCAGTTTTTCCGGCTCATGGATCCATTTTTCGCCAATGGCGTCACAGATAAGCCCGGTCAGCTGCGGATTCGATTCCACCAGCCAGCGGCGGTGCGTTACGCCGTTCGTTTTATTGTTGAACCGTTTTGGAAACCATGCATAAAACGGTTTCAGTGTGTTGGTCTTCAAAATTTCCGAATGCAGCTTTGCCACGCCGTTTACACTGTGGCTTCCCACAACAGCCAGGCTGGCCATATGGACCTGGTTATTCCAAAGGATCGCCACTTCCTCAGCCTTGTCTTCTCTGCCGGGAAAACGCTGTCTTACCTTTTTCAGCCACCTTCTGTTAATTTCATCTACAATCAGGAAGATACGCGGCAGAAGTTCCTGGAACATGGAAATGGACCAACGTTCCAGCGCCTCCGGCATAATCGTATGATTGGTATACGCTACAGCGTTTGTTGTGATGCGCCATGCATCATCCCAGCTCATTCCTTCTTCGTCCATTAAAATGCGCATCAGTTCCGGAATGATCAGGGCCGGATGGGTATCGTTGATGTGCAGCGCAATATATTTGTCAAATTCTTTTGGCGAACCGTAATATTTTTTAAAGTGACGCATGATGCTCTGCAGTCCGGCAGAAACAAAGAAATATTCCTGCATCAGCCGCAGCTTGCGGCCTTCATAGGTGGTGTCGTCCGGATACAGGAAACGGGAGATCTGCTGAGCCTGGTCTTTGTAATGCAGCGCCCGCCGGTAATCGCCGTAACGCAGCTGATTGTACATGTTCTCCCGTGTGTATTCCGCTTTCCACAGCCGCAGGGTGTTAACTGTCCGGTTCTGGTAGCCAAGCACCGGCACATCATAGGGAACCGCTCGCACCGTGTTATAATGCTCATGGACGCAGACCAGCTTTCCGTCTTTGCCCGGACGCACATATGCCTCTCCGCCAAAACGGACGTCTACTGCTTTATCCGCC
>DDQB01000045.1:0-2966 GCA_002342505.1 Acidaminococcaceae bacterium UBA2453 | reverse complement strand
TTCCGCAGCCAGGCATCCGGCAGTTCCACCTGCTGTCCGTCAACGATGCGCTGATCAAACAGCCCGTACTGGTACCGGATACTGCACCCGTGTCCAGGCAGCTGCATGGCAGCCATTGAATCAATAAAGCNNATAAAGCAGGCAGCCAGACGGCCCAGCCCGCCGTTACCAAGTCCCGGATCCGGTTCTTCCGAAAAAATTTCATCTAGTTCAAACCCAAAATCCTGCAATGCATCGCGGCATATTTTTTCCGCGTTGCAGTTTAACAGATTGGTATCCAGCAGACGGCCTAATAAAAATTCAATGGAAAAATAATAAACCTGCCGTACCTTTTTGCGGTTATATTTTTTTTCTGTCTGCAGCCAGTCCTCGCTCACCAGATCTTTGATCATGGTGGCGAGGATCTGATACACCTCTTTACGGGATAAATCTTTTGTGGATTTTTCAAATAAAACTTCTGCTTTTTCAATAAACAGTTCTTTAAATTCTTTTTTGCTTTTCCAGGTTCGCATAATCTGATAATTACCGTACCTCGTGTTTTATGATACACAAGGGTTCCTTTTCTGTTCCTTCTAATATAGCTTCCGGCTGGATATCACGGTCTTTGTCGCAGATGACATAGTCCAGTTTCGCATCCTCGCCGATATTTGTATTCTGCATGATGATGCTGTTGCGGATCACTGCATTGCGACCTACCCGAACCTTGCGGAACAGGATGCTGTTTTCCACAGTACCTTCGATAATGCAGCCGTTTGCCACCAGCGAATTTGTAACGCGGGCCTCTTCTTTATATTTTGCCGGCGCTTCGTCTTTGATCTTTGTATAGATCCGATTATCCTGATGGAAAATATCTCTCCAGTTTTCCAGCTTCAACATGTCCATACTGGATTGATAATAGCTGTTGATCGAGTTGATGCGTTTGGCATACCCGTCGAACGAATACCCGAATATGCGCAGGGTCTCCACATTATCTGCCAGCACATCATTTAAGAATTTCCGTTTCCCGCCAATATTGGCCCGGCGAATCATGCGGAGGAACAGATCGCTGTCCATCAGAACAGACCCCAAAAACAGATTTTCATCTTTTTTTACGGCGTCTGCCTTTTTCATGGCCGTAACATGTCCGTTAGCCTTTGTCTTTAATACATATCCTTCGCCGGGGCAGTCAGCTTCCTGCTTTTTGTACACCAGCGTAATGTTTGCATTATGTTTTCGATGGAAATGCAGCACCTTTTCATAGTCGATATTAGCTACTACATCGCAGCCGGAAATAAGCAGGTATCTGCACTGTCCCGCTTCTACATACCGCAGGTTTTTATAATAGCTGTAGATGTCGCCTTCATTGGGATGCAGAATTTCGTCTTCTTCATCCATCGGTAAATAATACAATCCGTGCTGTTTGCGCGCCAAATCCCATTCTTTAGCAGAACGCACATGATCCAGCACAGAGCGGGAATGGAACGGAAGGATCAGCCCAACTGTGTCAATTCCTGCATTGACCATATTACTTAACGCAAAGTCCATCAGACGGAATTTTGCGCCGAACGGCTCGGAAGCCAGCGGACGCTTCATGCTCAGCTCTTTCATCATGTTGGGGCACTGCAAATTGATCAATCCTAAAATATCCGTCATTTTATTTGGCCCCCTTTGCTACAGTTTCTGCTTTTACTGTTTCATCATTTCCAAACACGGCGACTTTGGTACTGGTCCCCTGAATGGTGACGCCCGCGCAGATACAGCAACGCTCCCCGATGATTGCCCGGTCTATCACAGCGTCTTTTTCCACAACGGTTCCCGGCATTATAACCGAATTGGTAACCTGGGCGCCTTCTTCTACCACAACATTATAGAATATAACAGAATGAGAAACCTTGCCGGAAATAGCGGCGCCTTCCCCAACCAGAGAGCTGTACAGTTGCGCATTCGGCCCTACATAATGGGGCGGATAGGAATGGTTGCCCGCATAAATACGCCAGTTTGGATTATTCAGGCTCAACGGCGGATCGTCCGCCAGCAGATCCATATTGGCCTGCCACAAACTTTCAAAGGTCCCTACATCTTTCCAGTAGCCTTCAAAAGGATATGCATAGACAGGCAATTTATCTTCTAACATTTTGGGAATTACATTTTTGCCGAAATCATGATCGGAATCTTTCCGTTTCGCATCTGCAATCAGATATTCTTTCAGCACAGATTTATCAAAAATATAAATCCCCATGGAAGCCAGCGTGCTCTTCGGATTAGCCGGCTTTTCCTCAAATTCATTGATGCGCAGATCCGAATCTGTATTCATAATGCCAAACCGGGATGCTTCCGACAACGGAACCTGAATCGTGCTTACGGTAGCTTTCGCTTTGTGTTTTTTGTGGAAGGCCAGCATCTTGGCATAATCCATAGAATAAATATGATCTCCGGACAGAACCAAAACATACTCCGGATCAATCATATCCATAAAATTCAGATTCTGGTAAATAGCATCTGCGGTGCCCTGGTACCAGTTAGAGGAATCTTTATCGTTCATGTACGGAGGAAGCACAAAAGTTCCCCCATGTTCCGAATCCAGATCCCAGCTGCTCCCGTTGCCAATATACCAATTCAGTTCCAGCGGCTGATACTGCGTCAGTATTCCCACTGTATCAATACCGGAGTTGCGGCAATTACTTAACGTAAAATCAATGATTCGGTATTTCCCGCCAAACAAAACTGCCGGTTTGGCCACATTTTTTGTCAGGACCCCTAACCGGCTGCCTTTACCTCCTGCTAAAATCATAGCCAGGCATTCAGTTTTCTGCATACAATCAACCCCTTACGCACAGATTTATCTACTGCATAATATTATAACAAAAAAAACGTTAGAAAGATATAGAAGAATTTAGAATTGATAAGCATAATTAAAAATTTGAAACGTTAATTTTTTGTAAATTTATAATAGTTTGTTACCAATTTATAATAAAAAATATATTTAT
>DDQB01000060.1:11156-51162 GCA_002342505.1 Acidaminococcaceae bacterium UBA2453 | reverse complement strand
AGCCTGTCCGTGCTTCGATGTCTATAAAGAGTTTGGTAATTGGTAAACAAAAAGGTGAGTGGTATGAACCACTCACCCTGTTTTTTTTATTATTCTGAGCGTTAGGCTTTATAGACTTCCTCACCGTCCACGATGGTGGCTATGATATTGGCCTGAGCCACCTTCTCGATGTCGTCGTGCAGGAAGTCGCAGTCGTAAACGGTCATGTTGGCAATCTTGCCGAACTCGATGGAGCCCATGCGATGCTCCTGGCGCCACTGATAGGCTACGTTGATGGTCATGGCGCGCAGCGCCTGTTCGCGGTTGATGGCTTCTTTTACGTTGTGGGCTTTGTCTACGCCGTCCAGCACTTCCTTCGGGAACTTGCGGGTTTCCGCCATGTAAATGCTGTATTTTACATTCATCATCGGGGAAACGGGATAGTCGGAATGGAAGACCACGTTAGCGCCCGCGTCGTAGAAGGATTTGATGGGATACGAATTCTCTGCCAGTTCCGCCCCGACATAGGATACTTCCTGTTCATAGAGGCCCGGCACATTGGGCGTCCACAGGGGCGGGACCGCCGGTATGGAACGGGTCGCCGCCATGCGGCGGATATCCTCTTCGGTTACAAAGTGCAGATGCGCCAGTACGTTGCGCTGGTCCATATTGCCGGTGATCTTTTCCGCGTCCTCGATGCAGCCCAGCATGAAGTGCGTGGCTCCGCCACCTTCGGAGTGAACGTGGACGGCCATGCCTTCCTTATTCGCCTCCGTAATCAGCTCCACCATCTTGTCATGGTCGTTAAAGCGTTCCAGCCCGTGATAGCCGGGCTCGTCAGCGTAGTCCTGGTTCTGCCAGCCCGTGTGCGCTTCCGTCACGCCGTCCAGGAACGCCTTGGCGCCGAGAATGTGGAAATATTCGCCGCTTAACGTTGCGCGCTCTGCGGCGATGCGGGCAATCTCCGCCCTGGGGCTTTCAATATTGTCGAGCACGTACATATAGGCGTAGGTGCGCAGCTTCAGTTTGCCTTCCTTTTCCAGCTCATGGTAGGCCTTAGGGCAGTCCCGGTGGATCAGTTCCGCGCCGGCATCACAGACGGCGGTAAAACCGCTTTTAAGGGCGAAATCCTGCCAGGCGAGCAGATACTCTTTGATATCTTCGATCGTCGCGGGAAGATTCGGCACGAGCTCGAACACAGGCGTTTCACAGATGTAACCGTCCGGTTCGCCATTGGCGTCCACATGCACCTGGTCATAGCCGTATGCCTTCGCGTAGGCCGCGTCGATGCCGGCCCATTCCAGCGCCTTGGTATTGAGCAGCATGGAATGTCCGCCGCCGGTATGCAGGAGCAGCGGCTTATCGGCGCAGATCTCGTCCAGATACGCCTTGCTGACGTATTCCTCATTTTCTACCCACCCTGAGGCAATGTAGAAGTTACGCTGCGGGTTCTTTGCAATAAACGCTTTGATGATATCGCGGTATTTGGCGTAATCGGTCAGCCCTGTCTGCGTCAGGTCCGCCTGCCCGATAAAGCGCAGACCGGCCAGATGGCCGTGGCAGTGGGATTCCAGGAAACCGGGATAGATGAAGTTATCGCCGTAGTCCAGCACCTGTGCGTCGGCCCCGGCCAGCTTTTTCGCTTCTTCTGCGCTGCCGATATAGGCGAACACGCCGTCTTTGACTAAGGCAGCCTTGGCAAAGGGCCTCTTTTCGTCCATCGTGATGAAGTTACCGAGAATGATCTTGTCTGCAGTCTTTACCATGCAAGTTGTCCCCCTTTTAATTTTTTACAAATTCATGCCAAAATATCTGCTTTAATACCCTTTATATTTTTTCCCTAACCGGTCAATGCCGTTTTCTTCCAGTTTCTGTTTCACCCAGAAGTAATGGTCGTTAACTTCGTCATAGAACTGCTTGCGCCAGTTCATATCGTCCAGTATCAGGCCGATGCTGTATTCCACGTTGCGGTCTTCCTCATTAAAATCTTTAAAGTCAAAAAAGTTTTCCCGGATCCGGTCGATCCACAGGCCGTAACGCCGGTCGATGTCGTCGGTCTGGAACCCTTTGAAGCATTCGGAAAGTTTGTCCCGCTGTTCCATGGTCAGCCCCGTTTCCGGAACGCCGCTGACGTGTTGCAGCACGGCGTAAATTTCTTCCGACGCGTCCATGAATTCATCCCAGTTTTTGCGCCCGCCGGTGAACCGTTCCCCGCTCTTCCACCACAGGTACGGCATATCCGGGCAATGCACCGCCGCCGCGTGTCCCAGCGGCATCACCATGTCCAGGATTTTGCTAAGGACGGTGGAATCCAGCATTTCGTCCAGCATTTTTTCCACCATGCTGCCCTGGGTGGCAAACAGCAGGTCCTTCACCTGGTTCACCGCGTTATTGATGCCGGCAAATTCCTGATGGGCCCAGGTGTCCGCAAACACATGCAGCCCTACCCCCAGCCGGAACACGTAGTTGGAATTGTCCAGCGTAGTGTTATACAGCCTATATTTCAGTTCCTTTGCCATAACGCTGTGCTTTTTGCAGACCAGTTTGTCTGCCTCGGTATCCCCCTCCAGTCCCGGAAGAAAATGGAAGGGGATCCAGATATCTTCGTTCCCTTTGCCTGTAATATTGCCCCACACGTTCTGGCAGGAATACCGCACCTGAACGCCTTTGGCAATATTTTTTTCTTCTTCTGCGTCTGAAAAGGGCGTACTGTCAAAGTTATCATCCACCAGCTGGGATGTAGCCGCGATGGTCCGTGCGTTAAAGCTTCCAAAGTCTGCCCAGCGCGACAGTACATACACGGTTCCAAAATGATAATCCAAATCCATGGTCGTACCTCTTTCTGCATTGTTTCTTCCTGCATTGTTTATGCAGGCGCGGATAAAAGCCACCGGTACGATGGCCGGGAGCGGCGGAATGAACCGGCGCTTCCTTAATTCATTTTAATTTCTTAATTCGTCTTAATAAGTAATTATATCATAGCCGTGATTTTTTGGTAATTTTTTTATAAAAATATTCACAAACGCCTTTAAATTTGATAAATTATAGAAGTGGGCTTTGCCGGTTCGGAAGGCGTTGCGCGCTATCTGTTTTTTTTACAAGCGGCTGCCGGAATGACAAAGAGGAAGAAAGCGTCATTTTCCGATCCGGGCCCGTCGTATGCAAGCGACAAAAAAATTGATACATTTTCAGAGGGGAGACATTGATTATGGCAAACAAAATTCGTATTGGTATCTGTGGATATGGTAATCTGGGACACGGCGTGGAACTGGCGGTAAACCGCGCGGAGGACATGGAACTGGTAGGCGTTTTTTCCCGCCGCGACCTGCCCGGCACGGCCAGCGGCGTACCGGCCATTAATCTGAAACATGTGCTGGATTACAAAGATAAGATCGACGTGATGATCCTTTGCGGCGGTTCCGCTACGGATCTGATGGAACAGGGACCGGAACTGGCGCAGCATTTTGTAACGGTAGACAGCTTTGATACCCATCCCCGCATTCCGGAATATTTTGCGAAGATGGATGCAGTTTCCAAGGAGCATGACACCGCTTCCATTATTTCCGTTGGCTGGGATCCGGGTCTGTTCTCGCTGCTTCGCGTGTTGGGCGACAGCGTGCTGCCGGAAGGAAAAAGCTACACCTTCTGGGGCAAGGGCGTGAGCCAGGGACATTCCGACGCCATCCGCCGCATCCCCGGCGTGAAGAACGGCAAGCAGTACACCATTCCCAAGGAAGAATATCTGGAGGCGGTCCGCAGCGGCAAGGGCACAGACGCCCCCGGTAACGAGATGCACCTGCGGGAATGCTTCGTAGTACCGGAAGAAGGCGCGGACTTAGCCGCCATCGAGACGGCCATCAAGACCATGCCCAACTATTTCGTCGGGTATGAGACCATCGTACATTTTATTTCCGAAGAGGAATTTAAGAAAAATCACAGCGGCATTCCCCATGGCGGCTTTGTGTTCCGTAACGGCAAGACCGACGACACGACCGGCCATGTGATGGAATTTTCCCTGAAGCTGGACAGCAATCCGCAGTTCACTTCCAGTGTGCTGACCGCTTTTGCCCGGGCTATGTACCGTCTGTATTATGAACAGGGCAAACGCGGCGCCTTCACCGTGCTGGACATCCCCTTTGCGCTGCTTTCGCCCAAAGCGCCCGCCGACCTGCGCAAGTCCATGCTGTAATCGGGACGCGGAACAATAATCAGCATTTCCTTAAGGAAGCGCTGATTAAATGAGTTTGTACGCTTGCCGAGGGCATTTTGCGAATGNNTGCTTGCGTGCGAATCGCTTATACAAAGTAAGCGTGCGGACGAATTAACCAGCGCTTCCTTAAAATTAATTCGTGCTGCAAGGACATATGTACTTGAATTTTCTCATGAATCGTGATATCTTGAGCATAGGGAAACGATGTTTCATCAGCGGTTCCTTCAGGAAACGTATCGTTTCAAAAAAATATGCAAGGAGGCAATCCAAATGGGAAAATTTCTGGTAAAAGAAACCAAGGCAGGTATGCGCTTCAATCTCGTGGCAAATAACGGTGAAGTAATTGCGGCTTCGCAGACTTACAAATCCGCTTCCGGCTGCAAGAACGGCATTGCAAGCGTCATTAAAAATGCGCCGGTTGCCGCAATCGAAGATCAGACGGTAGAAGGCTTCAAAGTGGAAAAGAACCCGAAATTTGAAGTGTATGCAGACAAAGCCGGCGAATTCCGTTTCCGCTTGAAAGCGACCAACGGTCAGATCATCGCCGTCAGCGAAGGCTACAAAGCCATGAAGAGCTGCCTCAACGGCATTGCTTCTGTAAAGAAAAATTCGCAGGACGCAAAAATCGTAAAAGAAGAAGCAAAATAAAATTCCCTGATATAGTAAAGAACCGGGCTATCGTGCAACGATAGTCCGGTATTTTTGTTGTTCCTTTTGTTGTGACATTATTAAAAACTGCAAAGGCCCGAGTTTCGAAGCCACAGGCACATGAATCCATGAAATAGCAATCGACGACGGTTTTGCATTGCGCCGGCCTTGCAGTTTTTTTATTATGTTACTCCGCGCAGGCTTCTTTTATAATTTCAATCGCCTTCACCAGCGTCTCTTCCGGCATGTTCAGCGCCGGCAGCAGGCGGATCTTATCCTTCGCCGTCAGACAGAGTACGCCTTTGTCAATGCATTTCTTTACAATGTCTCCCGCCGGTTTCACCGGTTTGATGCCGCACATCATCCCCATGCCGGTCACCGCTTCGATTCCCTGCGCGCCTTCCAGCATGCCAAACAGGATTTTTCCCTTCCGCTGCACTTCCGCAAGGAATGCGTCGTCCATCCGGTTCAGAATGCTCACTGCCCCGGCGCAGGCAACCGGATTGCCGCCGAAGGTGGAACCGTGATCGCCGTGTCCCAGCACATGCTCCACTTTTTCCCCCATCAGGCAGGCGCCTAAGGGCAGGCCTCCGCCGATGCCCTTTGCCGTAGTGACCACATCCGGATGCACACCGAAATTCATATACGAATATAATTTACCCGTACGCCCGTTACCGGTCTGCACTTCGTCCACCATAAACACAATATCGTTTGCGTGGCAAATTGCATCTACGCCTTTAATAAATTCCGGCGTCAGCGGATTCACGCCGCCTTCTCCCTGGATGCATTCAATGAGGATCCCTGCTACCTTATGTTCGCTTACCAGCTGTTTCACGCTGTCCAGATCGTTGGCGGCCGCATGTACAAAGCCGGGGGTCAGCGGCTGGAACAGTTCGTGATAATGGTCCTGCCCGGTAGCGGCCAGGGTGGTGAGGGTGCGCCCGTGAAAACTGTTCCACAGGGTAACGATCGTGTAATAGTCCGCCCCTTTTTTCTCTGCCGCGTATTTACGGGCCACCTTAATGGCGCACTCGTTGGCTTCCCCGCCGGAATTGCTGAAAAACACCTTCTTCATTCCGGTTTTTTCGCAGAGGATCTCCGCCAGCTTTACGCAGGGTTCCGTGTAATACAGGTTGGACATGTGCTGCACTTTGCCCAGCTGTTCAATGACAGCCTGCTTCCAGATATCATCCGCGATGCCGAAGCTGGTCACGCCGATGCCGGAGCCCATGTCAATGTATTCTTTTCCGTTTACGTCTTTGGCGATGCTGCCTTTCCCGCTGACGATTTCCACCGGGAAGCGGGCATAGGTATTGGCTACATATTTCGCATCCAGTTCCTGTAAGTTGCTCATGTTCTCACTCTCCTGTCACCATCGTGCCCGCGCCTTCATCTGTAAGAAGTTCCATCAGAATGGAATGAGGCACGCGCCCGTCCATGATAATTACATTTTTTACGCCGTGGCTGATGGCATCTTCGCAGCATTTTACTTTGGGAAGCATGCCCCCCGCAATGATGCCTTCCTCCTTCAGCTTTGCCGCTTCGGCAATGGTAATCGCAGGGATCAGCGTTTTTTCATCGTCCTTGTCCCGCAGTATGCCGGGTACATCCGTCATGAGGATGAAGGTTTCGGTGCTTAACGCGCCGGCTATACAGGCCGCCGCCGTGTCCCCGTTAATGTTATAGGCGTTTCCTTTTTCATCGCAACCGATGGTGGAAACCACGGGGATATATCCCTTTTCCAGCAGATCCAGAATCGGTTTCGGGTTCACATGGGTCACTTCGCCTACATAACCCAGCCTTTCATCTTTTACGGTACATTCAATGAGCCGTCCGTCCACGCCGGAAAGTCCTACCGCATTGCCGCCGTGCATCTGCAGCAGGTTCACCAGGGATTTGTTGACTTTGCCTGCCAGGATCATCTCCACAATATCCACCGTTTCTTTGTCGGTGACCCGCAGGCCGTCCACGAATTCCGCTTTTTTCCCCAGGCGTTTCATCAGGTCGTTGATCTCCGGCCCGCCGCCGTGCACCAGCACGATTTTTACGCCTACATGCCACAGCAGCACGATGTCTTCCATGACCTGCTGTTTCAGCGTTTCGTTGATCATGGCGTTGCCGCCGTATTTGATGACTACAATTTTCCCGCTGTGTTTTTTTATATACGGCAGCGCCTGCACCAGGATCTGTGCCCGCTCCGCGTTTGAGTAAGAATATGGCATAACATTTCCCCTCTTTGTCCCTCTGGCAATGATTCCATTACCGTAACATTTCTGCGCCGGTCTGCTCCTTTGAACTCCGCTGTCGCAACTTTTCAAAAATACCTGTAGCAGTTACGAGCGATAGTCGCCGTTGATCTTTACATAATCGTAGGTCAGGTCGCAGCCCCAGGCGGTCGCTTTTGCGCTGCCGCTGTTCAGGTCCACAAGGATCGTAATTTCTTTTTCCAGCAATATTTCTTTGGCAGTTTCCTCGGAAAAATCTACGCCGGCTCCGTTTTTACACACCGGAAGGATCCCTTTGGCTGACTGGAACGCTACGTCTACTTTATTCACGTCCAAATCGGCGCCGCTGTAGCCGATGGCGCACAGTACGCGGCCCCAGTTGGCATCCGCGCCGAACATGGCAGCCTTTAACAGACTGCTGGTTATAACACTCTTGGCTACAACGGCAGCGGTCGCTTCATCCGCGGCGCCTGTCACGTCGCATTCCAGCAGTTTCGTCGCCCCTTCCCCGTCTCCCGCAATATCGCGGCAAAGGGAAATGGTCACCGTGTTCAGGGCTTCCATAAACGTATCAAAGGCGGGGCCTTCCGCCGTAATTTCTTCGTTACCAGCCAGTCCGTTCGCCAGGATCGCCACCATGTCATTGGTGGATGTATCCCCGTCCACGCTCAGCATATTAAAGGTCTTCTGTACATCGTGGCTCAGCGCTTTCTGAAGCATGTCAGCAGAAATAGCCGCGTCCGTCGTAATGAACACCAGCATAGTGGCCATGTTGGGATGGATCATGCCGCTGCCTTTGGCAATGCCGCCCAGGCGGCAGGCCTTGCCGTCAATTTCAAATTCCACTGCAATTTTTTTCATCACCGTGTCGGTGGTCATGATGGCTTTGGCCGCTTCTTCATCGCCGGCTTCCGACAATCCTTCTGCCAGACTATCCATGCCGTCGGCAATCGGCGTAATATTCAGTTTCTGTCCGATGACGCCGGTGGATGCAACCACCACATCTTCGGCTTTGATTCCCAGTTTTTCCGCAGCCAGCGCGCTCATCTGTTCCGCAATCTCAATCCCGTTGCTGTTGCAGGTATTGGCGTTGCCGCTGTTGCAGATCACTGCCTGGGCGATGCCGTCGGCAATGTGCTGTTTCGTCACGGTAAGAGGCGCGCCTTTCACAAGGTTCGTCGTATAAACAGCCGCCGCATGGGCCGGCACTTTACTGAAGATCAGCGCCAGGTCGTTTTTATCGTTCCGTTTCCGGATGCCGCAGTAGATCCCGTTTGCAGTAAATCCTTTTGCAGCGCACACGCTGCCTTCTATCTGTTTCATCACTTATTCCTCCATTCCCAGTTGCAGCCCTGTCGTTTCCGGCAGTCCCAGCACAAGATTCATATTCTGTATCGCAGCGCCGGACGCACCTTTGCCTAAATTGTCAAAGCGGGCAACCAGCAAGATCCGTTCCTCATTTCCGGCAACCGTTATTTCCATGTCGTCCCGCCCCGCATAGGCTGCGGCAGACAGGAATCCGTTCTCATCTGTCCTTTCTCGGTATCGGATCAGCGGCCCCGGGTACGCTGCATTATAAATTTTCCGGATATCCTCCAGGGAACCCTGCAGTTCTTCCTTAAATACGGATACCGTGACTTCCATGCCGCTGTAAAAATCCGCCACGATGGGACAGAACACCGGACTGTTTTCCAGCCCGCAGACCGCATTCATCTCTTTCAGATGTTTATGGGCCTGCCCCAGCGCGTACTGCCGCGGCGCATTCAGCAATGGGTTTCGCAGGGGGTCTTCATATTCGGCAATCATGTTTTTCCCGCCGCCGGAATATCCGGTAAGGGAAAAGCAGGTAAGCCGCACATCTTTTTTCAGCACGCCCGCTTCTTCCAGCGGCGCAATTAATGCGATGAAACCGCTGGCATGGCAGCCCGGGTTGGCAATGTACTTCGCTTTTGCGATCCGTTCCCGTCGTCCGGGCAGTTCCGGCATGCCGTACTCCCATCCTGCTGCGGTGCGGTGCGCGGTAGATGTGTCGATGATAACGGCCCCGCTTCCTTCTGCCAGCGTTACCGCTTCTGTCGCCGCCGCATCCGGCAAACACAGGAACGCGATATCCGCATTCCGAAATGCTTCCTGCCGGGCCTTTGCATCCTTGCGGACCGCTTCGTCCAGGGTAATCAGCTCAATATCATTTCGCATGCATAATCTTTCACGAATTCGCAATCCGGTCGTACCGGAACTCCCGTCAATAAATACTTTTGTCATGATAAGCCCCATTCTTCCACAGCGCGTTATAAATCATCCATTACTAAATCAAACCATCTGTTTTTAATTACATGTAATAATAGATGAATTTTATTTCCATGTCAAGTCATTTTTGCATAATTATGTATATAGTATGAATGATAATTAAAAATCCCCTTTCTGATATACAGTTTGAAACACTTTTCCCTGTATATCGCGAAAGGGGATTTGTTTTTCTTTCCAGAACCGCTGATGCATTCGTCGGCAGACTTGTTCAGGGAAGCGCTGGTTAATTCGTCTGCACTTCCTAACCTCATTGCATCAGCGTTCTCTTAATTTATCCGACGAATCGTGTATTATCTGTTTTTCAGATTGATTGCCGCCTGCGCAGCCGCCAGCCGGGCAATGGGCACGCGGAATGGCGAGCAGGAAACATAGTTCAGTCCCAGCTCCTGGCAGAAAGCCACGGAAGAAGGATCGCCTCCATGTTCGCCGCAGATGCCGCAATGCAGCATGGGGTTTTCATTCCGGCCTTTTTCCACCGCCATCTTCATCAGCTGGCCTACGCCGGTCTGATCCAGTTTGCTGAAGGGATCGAATTCATAAATTTTATGATCGTAATAGGTTTCCAGGAATTTGCCTGCGTCGTCGCGGGAAAAACCGAAGGTCATCTGCGTCAGGTCGTTGGTTCCGAAACTGAAGAAGTCCGCTTCTTTTGCCACCTCGTCTGCCGTCAGCGCCGCCCGGGGAATTTCAATCATGGTGCCGACTTTATAGTTCAGGAAATAGCCCTGCTCTTTCATTACTTTTTCCGCAGTCTCCACGATGATATTTTTTACAAACAGCAATTCCTTACGGTCGCCGATCAGCGGAACCATGATCTCCGGAACGATATCGTAATTCATTTCTTTTTTCACCGCAATGGCCGCTTCGATGACGGCCCGGGTCTGCATACGGGAAATTTCCGGATAAATGACGCTGAGGCGGCAGCCCCGCAGGCCCATCATGGGGTTGAATTCATGCATTTCATCGCAATGGGCTTTTACCTTTTCATAGGTGAGGCCCATGCTTTCTGCCAGCGCCCGCATATCCGCTTCCGTCTTTGGCAGGAATTCATGCAGGGGCGGATCCAGAAAACGGATGGTCATGGGACGTCCCCGCAGCGCTTTGTACATTTCGATAAAATCCTGGCGCTGGTAGGGGATCAGTTCATTCAACGCCGCTTCGCGCTGCTCTACGGTATCCGATAAAATCATGCGGCGGAATTTGGGAATCCGTTCCGCATCAAAGAACATATGCTCTGTACGGCACAGTCCGATGCCTTCCGCGCCAAGCCGCACGGCGTTTTCCGCGTCTGCCGGTGTATCTGCGTTGGTGCGAACCTGCATTTTGCGGAACTGATCGGCCCAGCGCATGATGCAGCCAAAGTTGCCGCTGATCTCCGCTTCTACGGTAGGGATCGCTCCTTCGTAAATCGTGCCGGTGGAACCGTCAAGGGAGATGTAATCCCCTTCATGATAGGTCGTCCCGTTCAGATCGAAGGTTTTTTCTTCTTCATTTACTTTCAGTTCGTTGCAGCCGGATACGCAGCAAGTGCCCATCCCCCTGGCCACAACGGCCGCATGGCTGGTCATACCGCCGCGGGCCGTTAAAATCCCTTCTGCGGCATGCATGCCTTCAATATCTTCCGGCGATGTTTCCAGCCGGACCAGGATGACGCGCTCCCCTTTTGCCGCAGCATTCTTTGCGTCTTCTGCCGTAAAATAAACTTTACCTGCGGCGCTTCCCGGGGAAGCCGGCAGCGCATGCCCGATTACTTTGCCTTCCTTCAAAGCGTTGGCATCAAAGGTCGGATGCAGCAGCTGATCCAGAGATTTTGCTTCGATACGGAGCAACGCTTCTTCCGGTGTGATCATGCCTTCATCCACCAGATCGCAGGCAATGTTGATGGCCGCTTCTGCCGTCCGTTTTCCGTTTCGGGTCTGGAGGAAATAAAGCTTGCCTTCCTGAATTGTAAATTCCATATCCTGCATATCCCGGTAATGGCTTTCCAGTTTATGGGCCAGCCGGATAAATTCGCGATAGCAGCTGGGCATATCTTCTTCCAGCTTGCTGATGGGCTGGGGAGTGCGTACGCCGGCTACTACGTCTTCGCCCTGGGCGTCGATCAGGTATTCGCCGTAGATGCCTTTGGCGCCGGTTGCCGGGTTACGGGTAAATGCAACGCCCGTGCCGGAGGTGTTCCCCATATTGCCGAATACCATGGTCTGGATATTGACTGCCGTGCCCCAGTCGCCCGGGATATCGTTCATACGGCGGTACACATTGGCGCGGGGATTGTCCCAGGAGCGGAACACCGCTTTTACCGCTTCCAGCAGCTGCATGGCCGGTTCCTGCGGAAAATCGCTGCCAATGGCCTCTTTGTAAATCGCTTTAAACCGTCTGATCAGCTCTTTCATGTCGCTGACATCCAGATCCACGTCAAATTTAACGCCTTTTTCTTCTTTGATTTCATCAATGATCTTTTCAAATTTCGACTTGGGAATTTCCATGACCACATCGGAGAACATCTGGATGAAGCGGCGGTAGGAATCGTAGGCGAACCGGGGATTTTTTGTCTTACGGGCAAACCCTTCTACCGAAATATCATTCAGCCCCAGATTCAGGATCGTATCCATCATGCCCGGCATGGAAACACGGGCGCCGCTGCGGACCGATACCAGCAGCGGATCGCTGTTGTCTCCGAAAATTTTTCCGTTTTCTTTTTCCAGCCAGCGCAACGCCTGAAAAATCTGCCGCTGGATCTCATTGGAAATTTTTCTTCCGGATTTATAATAATCGGTGCACGCTTCCGTTGTAATCGTGAATCCCATCGGGATCGGAAGCCCCAGATTTGTCATTTCCGCCAGGTTAGCGCCCTTGCCGCCCAGCAGTTCTTTCATCTGTGCATTTCCTTCATTAAATCCGTAGACCCATTTTTTAACTGTTGCCATAATACCAATACCCTCTCTTCCTTGTTAACCACCCTGAGGGACAACCTTATGCCGCCTCTTTCCAGCCATCCGCCAAAAGACGGACCGGTTTCAAAAAACAATCCTGCCGCATGCATAAGCAAACGGCAGGTTGATTAAACGAATCACTTATTAAATTGCTTTTGCTTATAAAAATACTGCTATTGTATAGATAATCTGTCAATCCCTGAATTATTTAACGATATCCCCTTCATTAAACGGATCGCCGCAACGGGGGCAGAACTTAGGAGGATTGTGCGGATCTTCCGGTTCCCAACCGCACTTGTCGCACTTGTAAAGCGGTGCGCCTGCAGGTTTGCGGGAGCCGCAGTTCGGACAGAACTGTCCCTGGTTCACGCTGCCGCAGCTGCAGGTCCAGCCTGCCGGTGCTGCCGGCTGCGGTTTGCCGCAGTTGCTGCAGAATTTTCCGGTGTTGCCTTTGGCGCCGCATTCGCAGTCCCAGCCGCCTGCCGCAGGTTGCGGAGCCGGTTTCGGTTTGCCGCAGCCGCTGCAGAAATTACCGGTGTTGCCGGTATGTCCACAGGCGCAGGTCCACCCGGCCGGTGCGGCTGCCGGAGCCGGCGCCGGTGCAGGCTGCTGCGGCGGATACGGCTGTTGGGGAGCCTGTCCATAGGGAGGCGGATAGCCGCCAGGCCCGTATGCGTTACCCATGGCCATGCCGCCGGCCATATTTGCCATGCCCATTCCGATAAAGGCGCCCATGGGTCCCATGCCGCCTTCATTAGCAGATGCGTTACGGATACCGTCAGCGGTAGCGTCAGTCAGAACACCCAGGCGCATTTCCGGATTGCTCATCATAGCGCCCATCTGTACTTTCTGCAGCTTCGCTTCGTCTTCTTCGTTAGCCTTCACGCTGTTCACACCGAAGGAAACGATTTCGATACCGCGCAGGTCGCGCCACTTGTTGGACAGTACGTCATTCAGGGCGTCTGCCAGTTCCATGGTGCGCATCGGCAGTTCGGTATAATCGATACGCTGTGCGGAAATTTTCCCGAAAGCCGGCTGCAGCGCAGTCAGTAATTCAGATTTCAGCTGGCTGTCCCATTGGCTGCGCAGATACTGTTCCGGAGCGTTGCCTGCAATCGTGGAATAGAAAAGAATGGGGTCTACGATCTTATAGCTGTATTCGCCAAAGCAGCGGATACGTACCAAAAGGGAACGTCCGGTATTTTCTTCAATAACTTTGAACGGAATTTCGGCAGGAGTACCATATTTGTTGCCAATAATTTCCTTCGTGTTGAAATAGTAAACGCGCTGATCTTTCCCGGTATCGCCGCCAAAGGTAAAACGTTTACCCATGCGCTGGAATACCTGGATTACGCTTTCTTTTAAATCGCCTGTGAAAACCGACGGTTCCGTCGATTTATCATAGGTGTATTCGCCGGGTTCCGCACACAGGTCAACAACCTTGCCCTGTTCTACGATCATCATGCACTGTCCCACGTTGACCGCAATCACCGAACCGTTGGAAATGATATTATCTTCCCCGCTGGTGTTAGAACTGCGTCCCTGGCTGCTGGTCCGTTTCTGTCCTTTTGTCATCAGGACGTCCGGAGTCATGCTGTCACAGTAAAAATACTCTTTCCACTGGTCGGCCAGTACGCCGCCAATGGCGCCCATGCCTGCTTTAATTAAGCCCATGTGTGTTTCCCTCCTTAATAATAAATTAAATGATTCGCTTTTGCCTCCTGCGCCCTGCCTTCCCTATAAGGACAGAGCCTGATCGGTCAAAGCGCTTTCTCTTTTTCATTTTACCACAAATTGATATTTTTACATAGCAGAATTACCGCAAAAATGAATATAAGGAAAATTTATGTCTTTTTTATGTTTCTTCTATAAATTAAAATTGACAATGAGCAAAATTTATCCGATTTATTTTTTCGGGCTCAGTGCAAAAACACGGGCAGGCAGACCGGTCGCTCCTTCAATACGCGGCCAGGAAGCAAACAGCAACGCTCCGGCGGGAGCTACTTTATCCAGATTCTGCAACACTTCAATCTGCAGCTTCCCCTGGCCCAGCACATACCGTTCGCAGGCAAGGTCCCCTGCTTCCACCGCCAGATAGCTGGCGTCCGTATCCAGGGTTTCGTGACCGTTGGCTGCCGCTTTGCGTTCTTCAAAAATATATTTCAGTGCGTCCATAGACCACCCCGGGCAATGCTCATTACCGTCTTCTCCCACATTGGCCAGTTTGTCCATATCCGGCCAGCGTTTATACCAGTCCGTCCGTAACGCTACAAAAGCGCCTTCCGGAATTTCGCCGTATTTTGCCTCATACGCTTTGATATCCTCTACGGAAACCGCGTAATCCACATTTGCTTTTGCTTTCTCACTGATATCGATCACGACCAGCGGGAACACAAATTCATTCACGCCATAAGCCTCGGACAGCGGCGCCTCTTTCACAAAATGCCCGGGAAAATCTACATGGGTACCAAACTGACCGGGAAATTTGAAAGTATGGATCAGACACTCCAGCATCGGGTTCCCCCAGTCAAACACGACCTTGCCCAATTCCACGGATCCTTCCGGTATCCCGCTCCAGAACGGACTTTCATTGTTCAACGAGTGGGAAAGTTCGATCCACTCATACTGTTCCGATTTCAATTCCTGCAATACAGACCAAAGTTTGTTTTCCATAATCTCCCCTCCAATATATTTTGTTCAGGCCACCGGGTTATGCGCCAGCACGTTTGCCAACGCACCTTTATTTAATTTTATTCAACAGTTCAGCCAGTTCCGCAGCGGAAGGATCTCCGGCATAACAGGTCATGATCGGCTGCTGTCCCAGCATCAGCGTATTGCCGGATGCGTAGGCATTGGACTTATTGTGCCCGTTATGATAAGCGGCCGCCAAATTCCCTAACACAAAATAAGATCGTTCCGCACCGCTCATATCATTGGCCGCCGCCGGCTGTACCAGCGCTTTCCCATTCACTTTTACTACGCCTTTTTCTGCTGTTGCATGTTTGCCGCTATATTCATGCAGTTTCTTTACGTAATTATCACGGCGCTGCTGATGGGTCGGATGATCGCTGGGCGAGAAAATTTCTCCGGCAAAACTGGTCTTGGATTTTCCGTATTTTTCTTCCACCCGCTGCCAGATGGCCGCTGCCGCCCCCGGATTATATCCGGCGTTGACCACATAATCAAAAGCCAGGTTATCCGCTTCCCATTCGTCTTTTTTAGTAATGGCAACGGTATCAATCTGGTTGACCAGAACGTTCAGGGCGATGTTTGACAGGGCCGAACCGCCCACTGCCGAACCTACCATCGCTGCGCCAATGGCTACATTTAATTTTTTGCGCATGGCAGATGCCACATGATTCTTCTGCCCGTGTCCCATTTCATGGGCCAGTACCACGGCAACTTCATCCTGATTATCTGTCAGGCTGTACATCCCCTCGTTGACGCTCATCACATGGCCCATACTGCAAAAGGCGTTAAATGTATTCTGTTTATTGATGAAATACAGATAGGGTTTTTTATGGATGCTCGGATCTACAGCCGCAATCCCTTTGGTCAGGCGCGGCATCATCTCATCCAGCTGCTGCATCCGGTAATAATTATCCGAAACGCCGTATTTTTTCTTAAAAGCAGCAAACAGTTGCTGCCGTCCTTCCTCCGTCTGATCAAAATATTTGATCTGCGCATCAACCTGCTGTTTGGCGGCTGCCCCCTGTATAACCGTACCAATGATCGATCCAAGGTTTCCTGCTTCCGCTGCGGGAACAGGAAGAACGGCGCTAACCGAAATTCCCACGATACCGCATAAAATTGCTGCGCTTATTTTTTTCTTCCATGATTTCGCTGTCATAACCGCACCTCCCGGCATTTATTTATTTTTAATCTGAAACGGGACCTGCAACAAATTCCTATAATTAAATTTTATACAAATTTGACCTATTTTGCAACCTTCTTTGTCTGATTTACTTTTTCCGCCCAAGCCCGGAACCGTCCTACGTAATCTCCCGCGCAGGCGCCTATACTTCCGAACCCGGACGCATCCTGTTTGTAAACCGTAAACAGCTGCATGTCTTCATAATAAATTTCGGCCCGGTCATTCGCTTCAAAAACAATAAAGTGCGTCGGGTCAATGATTTCTTTCTGCCGGACCTGATACAGCGCTCCGGCCAACAATTCCGCCCGGTAAAACGGATCGTTGCCGCCGGCCGTTTCCCGGATTGCAACCTCCCACGGCCCGTCTTTAAAAGATTCCCTGACAAAGGCCCCGCCGTCTGCTTTCTTTGACGGCGTCGGCAGGATATTGAGCGGATTCAGCAGTTTATGCATATTTTGAATACGCTGCTCCGGCTGCGGATGGCTGTCAAAGATGCCCCAGCCCGGATTCCCGTAATCGGCAGCCAGCTTCTGCAGTTTGTGCATAGTCACCAACATGGCGAAAGGACTGTATCCTGCTTTCAGCGTGTACGCAAATCCCTCCCGGTCTGCAGCGCTTTCATCCGCACGGCTGTATCCGGCAGCCAGCGCATCGCTGACCACCATACCCATGGCCATAACATCACCATTGCCGGATGCGGCCCCTGCCAGAATCGCCAGCAGCTGCGTCAGCATATTTTTTTCCATCTGGTGGACCGTGTGGCGCTTTACCACATGTCCGATCTCGTGCCCTAACACGGCAGCCAGTTCCGCATCGGAAGGCATATAATCCAGCAGTCCCTTGAACACAAAAATGTACCCGCCCGGACAGGCCAGCGCGTTAACGTCTTCTGTATTCAACACCTTGAAAGTGTATTTTATATTTTTGCGGCCGCAAACGTCCACCAGGCTTTGCCCGATACGGTTGACCCGTTCATTGATCTGCGGATCGTTGAGCACTCCATAATGGGCTTCGATCTGTTCCGCCGCGGCCTTTCCCATGTCGAGTTCCTGTTTCTCGCTGATCATTCCCGCCTCTGCAGAGCGGCCTGAAGTCATCATAACCGCAAAACAGAACAAAGAGATTATCAGTCTGAAAAAATGTTTCACGTGAAACTCTTCCATAAAATGATTGTCGATCCAAATTTTTTCTATATTTTGCATAAAGAAATATATCCTTTCAAAATATTTTGTCGGTTCCCCCAAGGCGGCGCCGTCTGAATCAATTTTTTAAGATCAAATTACGCCGTCTTCTTTTAACTGCCGGATCTGTTCCGCGGAATACCCCAAATGTGTTAACACACTCCCGTTATGTTCTCCCGCATACGGCGCGCGGAATCTTACGCTGCCGGGCGTATCTGACATCGCGACCGCGGTTTTCAGATAGGTAACGCTGCCAATATCTTCCGTCTTTGTTTCCACCATGCCGGAAGCTTTTGTAAGATCATTTTCCAGCGCTTCCTCCGGACTGTACACCGGAGTCACGCAAAACGCGCCCCCTTCTGTCAGCTCCAGCCATTCGTCCCGCGTCTTTGTTTTTATTTTATTTTGTATAATGGCGGTAATTTCCTTTTCGTGGGAAAAATCATACTGCCGTTCCGCCAGTTCGGGCAACTCTGCAATTTCACAAAATCGTTTCCAGAATTTAGGCTCAATGGTTCCCACGCTGATATATTTTTTATCTTTCGTCTGGTACACATCATAATAGTGCGCACGTCGGCCAAAAGGCGTATCCCCCGTAACCCTGCATCCTAAAATGCTGGCCAGGGAAACGATCTGCATGCTCAGCGCCGTATTATACAGACTGATATCGATATACTGTCCCCGGCCGGTCCGCTCCCGCGCCAACAGCGCCATGGAAATCGCCGCTACAGCATTCAGGCTGCCGCCAAGAGCCGAAACCTGTACTTCGCTGATGGAAACGTTGCCGCAATCATTCAGGAAGTTCATGCCGGATAAACCGATAATATTCAAATCGTGGGCAGGCTTGTTCCTGAATTTACTCTCCTGCCCAAATCCGGTGATGGAACAATACACCAGGCGGGGATTCAGCGCATGCATCTCTTCATATCCCAGTCCTTTTGACCGCAGATAACCGGGCCGGAACCCTTCAATAAAAACGTCTGCTTCCTGCAGCATTTTTTTCAGGATTGCCTGTCCCGCTTCTGTTTTTACATTCACCGTAACCCCTTTTTTATTCCGGTTCAGCGCCAGGTTCCAGCTGCTCATACCGGGAGCAAGCTGCGGCGCAAACGCACGATTAGGATCCCCTTTTACACCTTCCACCTTGATGACGTCCGCGCCAAAATCCGCCAGTACCATTCCGCAATACTGCCCGGGCAGCCATTGGGAAAAATCTATAACCTTAATTCCCTGTAACGCAGTTTCCATATTATATACCTTCCCTTCAGGATGAACTTCGTTTTTTATGATTCAAATATTGCGTAAACGGTTCACATCCGGTTCATTTTCGCAATAATGAATCTGTTGAGTTTTATTGTATCATAAAAATGTAACATTAATATGAAGTTTCGCTTTTGTTTTTTAAGGAAACGCTTTCCCCATGGCAGGATTGCCCTTGTTATCTGCAGCCGCACCCGCTATAATTAAGGAAGCGCTGGATTCGCTCATAAATCGCCTGTGCGCACGCAATCCTTTCGCAGGCCTGCGCCCGGTTATGGAGGCTGTATATGGAATCAGGATTAAACGGGCTGTCTTTCAGCCAGATCGTCAACACCGCATTATTTATTGTCAGCGGATTCTTTTTTGGTATCTTTGCTTCACGCAACAGTTTATTTTCTGTAATGAATCTCCGCAACGCCTTTGCCGAAAAAGATTTCTCTCCGTCATCTGTTTTTAAAATCGCATACAGCATTCTTTTTATCGCGCTTGCGTTCCTTGTCTTTCCTTCCTGGATGGCTTCGCGCACTACTGCCGGCGCTTTTACATATTATGCCGTTTTGCTTTTCTATTTTTCCAAAGGCTGGAAAAATTTTTCACATTAAGGCCCGCTGATTAAATGAGTTTGTACAATTGCCGAGGGCGTTTTGCGAATGACAGGGAAATGGCTCAAAGGTGCAGCGTAAGCAGAGAACCGCAAGCCATGCTTGCATGCGAAACACTTCACAGATTACAAAAACAACGGATATTCTTCAGGCTTTCCCCAATGGCCGCCGGAAAAATATCCGCTCTTCTTTATATTAAACGTTGTAAAACATAATATTTATTTAAGAAACCGTAATTGATCAATTTATTATTGTAACCACGGAAGATACAACATTTCCGTTCTTATCTTCGGAATCCCCAAATGACGTGTCGGAACGAAGTTTCCATGACAGTCGCTGCCGCCCGAAATATACAATTTATGCCTTCGGCAGAAGTGAGCCAGCAGGCGGCTGTTCTCCACACTGTGTCCGGAATGGTAACACTCAAATCCATCCAGGTTTTCATCCACAAGCCGGGGAAGATATTCCTGCATCCCGGCGCCGTGAAAATCACTGGCCAAATGAGCGCAGATTGCAATTCCTCCTGCATCGTGGATCACTTTTACAACTTCCCCTATAGAGGGAAAATCCGGAAACCCCAAATTATTTTCCGCTGTAAAAATACGTCGGAAAAAATCGTTCACATCGCCGCAAAGATTTTTATCCTGCAAATAAGCCAGCGCTTTCCATCCTCCCCTGTGAGGGTCGTACGAATACTGCGCAAATTCTTCCATCGAAAGAGGCCAGCCCCTGTCGATCAGATTCTGTACGCTGTCATCATCTTTTTGCTCCAGCAGTTTCTGATTGTGTCTACAAAGTTCCAGCAACTGCCTGTTGTTAGTATCAATACCATATCCTAAAATATGATAATTATGCCCGTCTTTAGTTGAATTCAGTTCCACTCCGGAAACAAACCGAAGCCCTGCTGCATCTGCCAGACGTCTGGTTTCTTCCACATTCGCCACGCTGTCATGGTCGGATATGGCAAAAAATTCAATTCCTGCGTTACAAACAGCCGTGACTACCTGCGCCGGATCCCAGGTTCCGTCCGACGCCGTCGTATGAATATGCATATCGGCGCGCATCATGTATCTCCCTGTCTAGTGCTCTTTTTCAATCGGTACTTCTTCAAACTCATGTCCTGCTTCTGTCAGTTCTATCTGTTTCTGCAGCGCATCTGTCAGCCACGCTTCCGCCTGCGTTCTTTTTTCTTCCGGCATACGCAGCGTAAAGTTCACCCGGGTTCCGTAATCGGTGTCCGCCAGGGAAAACAGCGTCTGCTGATACAACAGGTTTAAAGTTTTTCCGGCTTCTCCCGGATCGCAGGAAAACACATAAAGTCCCATTTTTACTTTTTGCGCTGTCCCTGCTTCCTCAATAGCCTGTGATACACTGCCTGCATAAGCCCGCACCAAGCCTCCGGCTCCCAGTTTTATTCCGCCAAAATACCGGGAAACTACGGCAACCACCTGCTGGAGCTCCTGCTTACGCAGTACTCCTAACATGGGAATGCCTGCCGTCCCGGAAGGTTCCCCGTCATCGCTGGAACGCTGGTGCTGTTCATCAATCACATAGGCGCTGCAATTGTGCGTTGCATCCCAGAATTCTTTCTTTACGGCTTTAATAAAATCCTGCGCTTCCTCTTCCGTTTTTACTTTTTTCAACGAACAGATAAACCGGCTTTTGGAAATGATTTGCTCCGTCCGGATATCTTTTCTGATTGTCAGCTTCATCTTTATATGCTTCCGCCTTTCCCGAAGCAAATTTTTTGTTAAACCTCACGTTTATTATATCATAAACGGAAAAAGTTCAGGAAGCATTTCCATTACGCCCAGACGGCAAAAGGCTTAAGGGAACGCTGACTTAAAAAAGTCATACTTCTGTTACAGTTTAAAAGTTTTAAAAAACCTTCGAAGGAATTATTGTCGCATGGAAAAAATGTTCTTGCATTCTGCAGGCTTTTCTGCTACTATCTCTTTGAACCAGAGCCGGAACGGAAGGCATCCGCTCCCTGCGGAGTTTTACCGGCACTTCTGCGCTGAAGGTTCTGAAAACTGTCATACATCGCTTGGATCTGAATTGACCGGGACGAGACGCAACAAGTATAAAAATTTGCGCATCCGTCCGGATGTGCTTTTTTATACGGCTCTCCGGCAAAACCGGGGATCTGCTGCGCAACCGTCATGCAATGCGTGCGGATGCGACAGTGTTTCCCGGGATCCTGCAAAGGAGGAAAAACATGAAAAAATTTTGCGAACTGATCGGAAAGTATTTTGGACTGGTAATCATCCTGTTCTTCATCGGAGGCATGACCTGTCCGCCCGCCTTCACCTGGGTGCTGGGCAAGCTGGCTGGCTTCTCCCTGCTGAGCATGATGCTGGGCATCATCATGTTTGGCATGGGAACCACCATGGAGCTGAAAGATTTTAAACTGATCCTGCAACGGCCACGGGACGTATTGCTCGGCGCGGTAGCCCAGTACGCCATCATGCCGTTTCTGGCTTATGCGCTGTCCCGCGCATTCAGCCTGGATCCTGCTCTTACGGTTGGCGTAGTATTAGTCGGGACTTGCCCCGGCGGCACCGCCTCCAACGTTATCACCTTCATCAGCAAGGGCGACCTGGCCCTTTCCGTTACCATGACTACCGTATCCACTCTGCTGTCTCCCATCATGACCCCGCTCCTCACTTACCTGATCATCGGTCAGCGTATTGCGTTCAGCCCGGTAGCCATGTTCTGGAGCATCGTGCAGATCGTTATCATCCCCATCGGCGTAGGCGTAGCGCTACGCCATTATTTCCCCGACTGGTGCGAAAAAGCAAAAGCCTACCTGCCCGCCCTGTCCTGCCTCTGCATCTCCCTGCTGATTGCAGGTCTTGCAGGCGCGAGCCGGGACGCGATCCTGGCCTCTTCCGCAACGATCATGGCAGTTGTGGCGCTGCATAACCTGTTGGGCAGTGCGTTAGGATTTGCCATCGGTCGCATCAGCGGCATGAGCTGGAAAAAATGCGTAGCCATTTCCATTGAAGTCGGCATGCAGAATTCCGGACTGGCCGCCGGACTGGCAAAGACCCATTTCCCCGCTTTAACTGCCGCCACAGTACCCGGCGCTATCTTCAGCAGCTGGCATAATATTTCCGGCAGCATCCTGGCTTGGCTGTATGTAAACTATCTGAATCCCCGGTTCGACGAAGAACTGCAGGACAATAAAAATATCTCCGGCAAACCTTCGGTAGCTCATTAACCAAAACGGGGCCGACACAACCTTTTAAATAACTGCCCTGCGGCAGCCGATCCTGTAAAATTTACAGGAAAGGAAGCTGCGGGGCAGTTTCTGTTTCAGATTGCAAAACGGTCCTGTAAGTCAACCACCGATTTCATTACGAAAAAAATAACGGCCTGTCCGGTTTTTATTTTTCAATAAACGATATTAATGCTATAATGAAGCTGCTTTATAAAGAACTACGGATTAAAAAGACACGGATTAAATGTAGTATGGCATGAAGCAGTTGTTCAATGGTTCTTCATCCTGTTGAATCGTTCAGGAAATATTGTTATGCAAAAAAATATGTTTTCTCACAAAACCAATAAAATACAAAACGGCCTGTCTCCGTCTAAACAGATCCGTCATACCTATCAGTCGCTGAATCACTGGCAGCACTTCCAGTTTAAACTATTCTGGGAAGGCATTGTAGTAGGAATCTTTTCCGGCCTTGTCATCAGCCTGTTCCGCTTTTTACTGGTTAAAGCAGAAGAATGGCGCGTCGATCTGTACGAACAGCTGGCGCAGCTGCCCGACACATATACTGCAGCCTGGTTTGCCGCCCTGCTTGTCATCGGCATACTCCTGTATCTGCTCACAAAACACGAACCCATGGCCGGCGGATCCGGTATTCCCCAAGTCAAAGGCGTCATCCTGGGTTTTATGCGGATGAACTGGTTACGCGTATTGTGGGTAAAGCTGGCCGGCGGGGTCCTTGGGCTGGGAGCCGGATTATCGTTGGGGCGTGAAGGCCCCTCCATCCAGTTAGGCGCAGTATCCGCCCAGGGCGTCAGCCGGCTTTTGGGACGCACCCGTATGGAAGAGCGGTATCTGATCACAAGCGGAGCCAGCGCCGGACTGGCTGCTGCATTTAATGCGCCGCTGGCCGGAGTTATTTTTTCCCTGGAAGAACTGCACCGAAACTTCTCCGCAGTAGTACTGCTGCCTGCCATGGCAGCCGCCATGACTGCGACGTTTATCTCCCGCCTGCTGTTTGGACGCGATTTTATTTTCAGCTTTTACGGACTGCCCCCGTTCCCGCAGGATATCCATATGCTGTACGCCGTTACCACAGCAGTACTGGCCGGACTTTGCGGCGTTTTATTCAATACGGGGCTGTTGAAGATCAGCACATTCTACAACCTTCCCCTGTTCAAAAATTCCTGGCGAAAAATCGTATTCTCTTTGCTTTGCGCCGGCATTTTAGGTTTTACACTGCCCCAGGTATTGGGCGGAGGCAATCTCCTTGTCAATGAACTGGCGCTGAAAACCTTTCCCCTGCATCTGTTGTTTATATTGTTGATCGGAAAATTCCTCTTCACCCTGATCAGCTACGGAACCGGCGTTCCCGGCGGTTTTTTCCTGCCTATGCTGGTGTTAGGCGCATTAGTAGGCAGCATCTGTTCCAATGTCCTTCTTGCCTATCATCTGATAGCAGCAAATCACGCCGCCAACATTATTATCATCGCTATGGCTGCTTTCTTTTCTGCTTCTGTGCGGGCGCCGATCACCGGGACAGTTCTGATCAGCGAGATGACCGGAAGTTTTTCCCATCTGATGATTTTAGGGATTGCCTCGGCAATCGCTTACATTGTCGCGCAGCTTTGCGGCGGACAGCCGATTTACGAAGCACTTTTGATGAAAACCCTGCACAGCCATAACACCCCCGATCCCGACATTGTAAAAGAAGAACGGGATATTATCGAAGTGCCCGTCAGCAGCGGAAGCCTGATTGAAAACAGGAAAGTAAAAGATATCCCATGGCCGCCCCATACTCTTTTAGTTGATGTAAAACGGGGTCCGGACCAGCTGGTACCGGAAGGAAATACCATCCTTCGCGCCGGCGATTTTCTTTACATCCTCACTAAAACAGAAACAGCGGACGAAGTCCGCGCATTAGGATCTGATCTGCGAAAATAATATTATATCCTCACAACAATAAAACAGTGCCGCGATAATCCAAAACGAACCCGCCACTTTCGAAATGCAGAGATTGCAGCCGCAAGCTTGCTTGCAGAATGCAGTCAATACGAAAAAATGGCAGCGATTATCGCGGCACTTCTGTTTTTATTTTTATGGAATCTGCTCAATAGGTTTTCAGTTCCGCAAAATCGTCGCTGAAATCAAAGGTCGCAAAATAATCTTTTGGCTCTTCCGCCCGACGGATCATTTTCACGCCTCCGTCTTCCTGCAACAGTAATTCGGCGCTGCGCAGCTTACCGTTATAATTATAGCCCATGGAAAATCCGTGAGCGCCTGCATCGTGGATGAACAGCAAATCGCCGTTCTCTATTTTCGGCAGCTTCCTGTCGATCGCAAATTTATCATTGTTTTCACACAGGCCGCCTACAATATCATAGGTCTGATCTGCCGAAGCATTCTCTTTGCCAAGCACAGTAATATGGTGATAAGACCCGTACATGGCAGGACGCATCAGGTTTGCCGCACAGGCATCCACCCCGATATATTCTTTATAAATATGTTTTGCATGGATCGCGCGCGTTATCAGCGCGCCGTAAGGCGCCAGCATGAAACGGCCCATCTCTGTAAACAGCCGCACATTGCCCATACCGGCAGGAACCAGGACCTCTTCAAAAACTTTCCGCACCCCTTCGCCAATAGCAAGGATATCGTTCTCTTTCTGTTCCGGATGATAGGGAACCCCCACACCGCCGGACAAATTGATAAACGTAATATCAGCGCCTGTTTCTTCTTTTAATTCCACTGCAAGGGAAAACAACTGCCTGGCCAGCTCCGGATAATATTCGTTCGTCACGGTATTGGAAGCCAGAAACGCATGGATGCCAAAATGCTTTGCGCCCTTTTCCATCAGTCTTTTATAAGCTTCCGTCATCTGTTCCCGTGTCATCCCGTATTTGGAATCGCCGGGATTATCCATAATGCTGTTGGCAATTGCGAAATGTCCGCCGGGATTATAACGGCAGCAAATCGTTTCCGGAATACCGGCCACCTGCTCCAGGAATTCCACGTGGGTCAGGTCGTCGAGGTTAATGATAACGCCCATCTTTTTCGCCAGCTGCATATCTTCCACCGGCGTTTCATTAGAACTGAACATAATATCCGTCCCGGTCAGGCCAACAGCATGGCTCAGCTGCAGCTCTGTCAGGGAAGAGCAGTCGGCGCCGCAGCCTTCTTCTTTTAAAATTTGCAAAATATACGGATTGGGCGTTGCTTTCACCGCAAAATATTCTTTAAACCCTTTATTCCAGCCGAAAGCCTGATTGACAAGACGGGCCGTTTTCCGGATGCCGGCCTCATCATACAGATAAAAAGGCGTAGGAAATGTTTTGGCAATCTGTTCTGCTTTTTCTTTTGTAATATACGGAACCTTTTCACTCATGTTTTGTATTTCTCCTTTTTCTGACACATTATCGCCTAAAACAGGCGATAACCCCTCAAAATATCCTAAAGTACAATCATCATACAATAAACCGAGTTTACGGTCAATGTTTAAATTAAATTTTTGCTTCCCCGCCGTAATTGATATATAATGAAAAAATAAAAAGCAAAAGGAAACAGATTATTATGATTGACCTGACAAAATTAACAACAGAACAGCAAAATCCCGGCACATCGGCAATTGACGAAGCATCTGCGCTGGAAATCACAAAACTGATCAACGCAGAAGACCAGACGGTTCCCAAAGCGGTGAAGAAGATCCTTCCCGAAATTGCACGGGCCATTACAGTCATCGCCGGGCATCTTTCTCATGGAGGCCGACTGTTTTATATCGGTTCCGGCACATCCGGCAGACTGGGAATTTTGGATGCGGCGGAATGCCCGCCAACGTATAATACCGATCCGAATCTCATACAGGGGATCATCGCCGGCGGCACGCCTGCCATTTTCCGGGCGCAGGAAGGCGCAGAAGATTCCGCTTCCTCAGGAGCCGCCGACCTGCAGGATAAAACGCTGACCAATCTGGATGTGGTAGTTGGATTATCTGCATCCGGACGCACTCCTTACGTCATTGGCGCCCTGCAGTATGCACAGTCTCTGGGTGCTTATACTATTGCGGTAACTTGTACCGAAAATCCGGAAACAGCCAAATTTTCCAATCTTTCACTGACAGCAGTTACAGGCCCCGAAGTAATTACCGGTTCTACCCGCATGAAAGCAGGCACAGCACAGAAATTGATTTTAAATATGCTGTCCACCGGCAGTATGATTCTGATGGGGAAAGTATATGGAAACTTAATGGTCGACCTGCAATGCACCAATCAAAAATTGGAAGCCAGAGCCCGGCGGATTTTAATGGAAGCGTCCGGATGCGACGCAGAAACAGCAGAAGCGTTGCTATCCCAGTCCCACGGAGAAGTAAAGCCCGCCATCCTGATGCATCTGTCCGGAATGGATTATGAGACGGCTGTACAAAAACTGAAAGAGAATCATGGAAATCTGAAACATGCATTGCGTTGAGGTTTATAAATGGATAACAGACAATTGGCAAAAAAAATTCTGGACACTGTCGGTCCGGAAAATATAACCGAAGCTTATAACTGTATGACACGGCTCAGACTGCGCGTTTCATCGGACAGTGATTGCAAAGATAAGCTGAAAAAAATTCCTGGGGTCAAAGGCATAATCATAAATGGAGACGAGCTTCAAATCGTCCTGGGACCCGGGAAAGCAGAAAATGTTGCAAAAGAATGTAAATCCCTGCTTCAGAAAAAAGAAAACAGGGGAAATATCGCATCCGAAAATTCCCCTTCTGCCGCAGAGCCCGCTTCCGATACCACCGGCAATGTTCCGCAAAAGCAGTTAAAATTCGGAGACGGAAAAGAACTGCATGATACAATCAAAAAACGCAACAGCCAGTCTGCGTTCAAACGGCTGCTGCAACGCGTCGGGCATATTTTTATCCCGCTGATCCCCGCTTTTATCGGCTGCGGACTGCTTACAGGGGTGCTCAGCCTGTTACTGAAGATCAGCCCGGAACTGAGCGGCAGTTCTATATTTCAATATCTGAAACTGGCAGGCGGTTCCATCTTTACCGTCCTAAACGCTTTTATCGGCCTGTATGCCTGCCGGGAGTTCGGCGGAACGCCTGCACTGGGCGGAGCAATGGCTGCATTGCTGACATCGCCCGGACTGGCAGACATATCATTATTCGGTACGCAGCTCGTCCCCGGCCGCGGCGGCATTTTCGCTTCCTTACTGGCAGGCGCCGTAACCGCGTTGATTGAAACGCGTCTGCGTAAACGCATTCCGGATTCTTTCAGTCTGTTTCTGACCCCGCTGATCACAATCGTCATTGTATCCCTTACCAGCATTTTTATTTTTCAGCCGTTGGGCGGTTTACTTTCTGATTTTCTGGGTTACTATACCGTTCATTCCATCCAGTCCGGCGGCGCCGTTACCGGTTTTATCATCGGCGGCATTTTCCTGCCCGTAGTCATGGCCGGCATACATCACGGCCTGACGCCGATTCATGCAGATATGCTTGCATCCATGGGAATGACCATCCTGCTCCCCATTGCGGCCATGGCCGGATGCGGACAGGTCGGAGCGTCTTTTGCCGTGTATCTGAAAACAAAAAACAGAGAATTAAAGAAAACGGTGCTGAGTTCCCTGCCGGTCGGTATCATGGGCATCGGAGAACCGTTGATCTACGGAGTCACCCTGCCGCTGGGGAAACCGTTCCTCGGCGCCTGTATCGGCGGCGCGTTCGGCGGCGCGTGGCAGGCATGGCATGGAATTGGCTCCTATGCGTTGGGCATTTCCGGCCTGCCGCTGGCCCCCGCCACAAATCACGTCTTGCTGTATTTAGGCGGTGTTTTCATCGCTTATGCAGCCGGGTTTACCGCAACCTGGCTCATCGGCTTTGACGATCCGCCGGAAGAGGAAATACCCGCATGAGTTTTACAGCTTTAATGAATTTAAAAAGCATGTAAGTTTCACGTGAAACATTTTTACAGGAGGTAAAAACGTGAAATTAGGAATTTCAATATATCCGGGACTGGATGCAGACAGGGAACAGACGTTGCAATTTCTGAAAAACGCTGCAGCATTAGGTTATAAACGGGTCTTTACGTCCCTCCACCTGCCTGAAAGCAATGCTGCCACGTTACGGAACGATGCGATTTATCTTTTTTCGTTTGCAGAGCAGCTTGGCATGGAAGTAATTGCAGACATTTCCCCTCTCACTCTGAAAGTGTTGGATATTCCCGAACTTACGCCGGATAGTCTGAAAAAAATGCATATCACCACCGCACGGTTAGATTTCGGCCTGCCCCCGGAGACTGCAGCCGCCTTCAGCCGTGAAATGAACATCCAGTTAAACGCCTCGACGGCCAGGTCTGTCCAGCTCCATGCGTTACTTAAAGCAAATGCCGATTTTTCCCGCATAGATGGCCAGCACAATTTTTATCCCCGCCCCCATACAGGACTCAGTTCTGAAACGATCCAGCGGCAAAATGCCTTACTGCACCGTCACGAAATCAGCGCAGGCGTTTTTGCCGCCAGCCAGACAGGCAAACGGGGACCGCTTTATGCAGGCCTCCCTTCTATGGAAAGTTTGCGCAATACGGCGCCTTGCGACGCAGCGCCTATTCTGACTGCCATCGGCTGCGACAGCCTGATCATCGGAGACAGCAATCCGTCCCTTAAAGAACTGGAGGCACTGGCTGATCCGTCAACACTGGCAAAAGCAGACGCCCGTTATTCACGAAAAGCCTTGCCCCCCAAAAAAGAATGGCAGCCGGATAAACCGTTGCCCCTGCATATACATGTACTCTCTTCCGCCCCTTATGTAAAACCTTTGTTAAGCGGAACTTTTACCAACCGCCCCGACCCTGCCGCAGATGTAATCCGCGCCAATGAAAGCAGAGCAATTGCCAAGGATCTTGCAATCCTTCCGGAACGAAATGAAAATAAACTGATAGTTGAGATGCCAAAAGAATATGCAGCCGTATTTGCCGGTCCGCAACTGCTGGCAAACGGAAAAAGATCGTCCCTTCTTCCCACGGGAACCATCCTGCTTGATAATGACAATTATGGCCGTTATAAAGGGGAATTGCAAATCCTGATGGCGCCGCAGCCCTTTGATCCCCGCAGCAATGTTATTGCCCAGGTGCGGAAGGAAGACATGCCTTTACTGTCGTTAATTACGGCTGAAATTCCATTTCGTTTTTTAATGTAATAAACATGATTACAATTTTAAGATCCAAAAGGAAATTGGCATAAACGAAAGCAATAAAAAATTAAAGGATGTGATTCTGTAACGGGATCACATCCTTTCGTTTATAAATACTTTAGTATTTCCCTGGCATGAGGCAGGATAATATCCGGTTTCACAGTTCCCTTTTCAACATCCTCCAAGGTCGCTTCCCCGGTTAAAACCAAAACGGAAAGGATCCCGTTATCTGTACCAAACCGTATATCCGTCATCAGCCGGTCGCCAACCATGGCAATCTCTTCTTTTTTCAGACCGGTCCGATCCATGACTGCATCTACCATATAACGGTACGGTTTTCCTGTAATATATTCCGGCTCTTTTCCTGTAGCTGTTTTGATACAGGAAAGGAAAGCCCCTGTGTCCGGAATATATTCACCGCCCTCAATCGGGCAGCGCACATCCGGATGGGTCGCGATATAAGGAACGCCCCTGTCAATCAAGCGGCAGGCAATTGTCAGCGTCTCATAAGTCAGTGTCTGGTCAAACCCAACCACAACAAAATCAGTTTCTTCTTCCAAACGGGATGTCAGTGTAAATCCCCCTCGCTTTATGACCGTTTTTAATTCGGGAGTCCCAAGAACAAACAGCCGTGCTTGCGGCTTAGTATGCTTGAGTGTGGCTACCAATGCATCCGAAGAAATCAACACTTCGTTCTCTGTGACCGGCACCCCCATAGCGCTCATTTTTCTGACGTAATGCCCATGATCTTTTGAAGAATTGTTCGTTACCAGATAGTATTTCCGTCCGGCTTCTTTCAGTTTATCAAAGAACCCCTCCATGCCGGGTATCAGTTCCATTCCCAGATTAATTGTTCCATCCATATCAAACAAAAAACATTTTATATTTTTTAAGCGCAGTAAATTATTTTCTTTCATTCTGAAATCCTTTCCATAAAGAACTGCAATTTATTTTATGATTTAAGAAAGCGCTGATTAATTTTGCGCCCGGTTATCATCTTACTTCGCGTTCAGCCATTGTTTAATCAATTCTTGTTTTTTTCCGGCCATCCATCCCAGGTCGTCATTTGGTATCGGACCGATCACTGAACTTTTTCTTTTGCCGTCCGGCGCATCAGCCAGCGGATCCATCCGGTACTCACGCATAATCTGCAATGCTTCTTTGGAAAACAGATACTCCATAAACCGTTCTGCCGGTTTCCTGTTTTCGCCGTTTTTTAAAATCGCAGCTGCCGTAATCATATTTTTGTTTCCATCCCGAAACGGCGACGCATATAAAAAACGATGCTCCTTTTCCAGCGCCAGGGCATGATGCAAAGAAAGTACCGCCACAGATTTTCTGCCCAGATACACTTCATATCCGGCTTTTGCCTCAGTCGGAAGATACAGTATCTGCTGTGTGCGCAATCCTCCTGCAAATTTCAGCGCCTCATCCTGCCCGCGCAACTGCCATAAGGAAGTGATCATCCCGTAAGGCGATCCACTGGTTTCCGGTTCTGCCATGACAATTTCATTATGCAGCACAGGCTGTAACAGTTCGTTCCATGTGGACGGCGGCTCAATGCCAAGCTTACGCATATTATTTTTATTGCTTAACAGCGCCATGTAATCAATGGTTAAAGGAACCCATCTTCCGTCCCGGTCCATGTACTGCGGCGGAATATTGGAAGCCCCTTTTGGCAGATACGGAACAAGCATATTACGTTCTGCCGCCATATAATATTCTTCAGCAGCTCCGCCCATCCATACATCCACTTTGCTGTTGCCCAACAGTTCCAGCCGCTGTTGCAGCGATGTCGCCACCAGCGGATCAAATTCTACTACAATTCCGGTTTTATTGGCAAAGTCATTGACCAGCGCATCGGAAAGATTTCGGTTCATGCTGCTGCAAATCCGGACTATCCCTGCACCCGCGGAATTTGACTTCTGTCCGTTGCAGCCGGCCAGACAGAGTAACGCCAAAACGAGGCAGACGCATTTAATTATGATTTTCATCATTCTTTCCTCATCATCAATCATCATTGTTTAATGTCGTTATATTATAACATAAAAAAACAGAGCGGTATCATTTCTTTCATTACCGCTCTGCTACTACAATTCTGTTATCCTTCGTTTTCAAATGACATCACATTTTCAAAATCCAGGAACACCTTGTCTCCATTATGATAGGCAGTATAATCCGAACCTTTCTGAATTACACGGATAAACTGTTCTTTTACTTTAATCCGGTAATCCACGCTGTCGCCCATATAGAAACGATGATGCATTACGCCTTCCACCATACCTCCGGTCTTGGAAATCGTAATATTTTCCGGCCGAACCGCAAGAACCGCATTACCTGCTATCTGTTTAGGATTCGGGAAAGAAATGTTTTCACTCCCCTGCATAAAGATCCTGTCGCCTTTTGCAATCGCCGGAATGAAGTTTACAAGGCCAATAAAATCTGCCACCATCTGATTGGCGGGGTTCGTATATATATCGTAAGGTTTTCCGATCTGTTGCACTTTACCCATGCTCATGACTACGATCCGATCAGACATGGTCATAGCTTCGCTCTGGTCATGGGTTACATAAATAACGGTAATGCCCAGCTCTTTTTGAATGGCGGAAATTTCGAACCGCATACTTTCCCGCAGTTTTGCATCCAGATTTGACAGCGGTTCATCCAGCAACAGCAGGCCGGGCTGCGCCACCAGCGCGCGCGCCAGCGCCACACGCTGCTGTTGTCCGCCGGATAATTGATTGGGAAACCGCTCTGCGTATTCCTTCAGATGCACCAGTTCCAACATGTTCATAACCCGCTTCAGCCGTTCTTCTTTGGGTACATTTTGTATCTTCAGCGGATATCCTACATTATCCACCACATTCATATGCGGCCATACGGCATAACTTTGAAAAACCATACCGATTCCGCGTTTTTCCGGAGCAAGGAAAAACCCTTTTTCCGCGTTGGAAACTTCACGATCCCCGATGGTAATTATACCTTCTGTCGGCTTGTCGAACCCGGCAATCATTCGTAATGTAGTAGTCTTTCCGCATCCTGAAGGTCCCAGGAAAGAAATGAATTCTCCGTCTGCCACATCAATATTGAAGTCTCCTACCGCTACGACTTTTCCAAATTTTTTATAGATATGACTAAGCTTTAATTCTGCCACGCTGATCATCCTTCCATCTTACATGTATTAAAAAAAACATATCATATTATCAGGATATTTTCCTGCAGCTTAAATACTTACCTTGCCTTTAGTCACCTTGTTCAAAATCACATTGCCGATTAAAACAATCAACAGAATAATGACAGAAAGAACTGATGCGTTCTGTGTATCTGCATAGGTCTGCAATTCATACAGCAATACCCCGATAGATTTTGTATCTGCGCCATATAACAAATTTGACATAGTCAGTTCATAAAAGCTTGGCATGAAGATCAGGAACCAACCTGCTACTATAGAAGGCGCCACCAACGGCATGATGATATCTTTACAAGTACGGATCCAGCTTGCGCCGGAATTCAGCGCTGCTTCTTCCAGACTGATGTGCACCTGGCTTAAAGATGCTGCAATAGTACGGACGCTCATGGTCATATATTTGACCAGATACGATACGATCAGGATCCACATCGTGGAATAAATGTTTAATCCATAATTGCCGGAAAACGTGATAATAAGGGCCAAAGCAATAACGATGGATGGCGTCGCTCCGCCTAACACAACCAGCAGGTCAGGCAGGCTTCGTCCTGTAATTTTTGTTTTAACAGAAAGATACGCCACAAACAGCGACAAAATTGTACCGATGCAGGCAGCAATAATTCCATACCCGACAGAACGCCAGATACTTTCCAGGTATTGCGAACTGGTGATGACAGGAATCCAGGCATCAATACCGAAATTGTCCAGCGCCAGGCCTTTAGACATACTTACCAGGAAAGAAGTTACAACAATGGATGTCAGCGGCAGAATAACCGCAATGAATGCATACCCCGCAACCAATGCAAAAGCAGGCCATTTCCATTTTCCAAGTTCAACTATATTGGGGCGGGTGCTTTTACCGCTGATAGTGGTATAGTCTTTATGGCTTAACAACCAGCTCATAAAGAACAGCAAGCCATTCGCGATGACCATCATGGAAACCGCAAGGGCGGTTGCATCTCGGATACCTTTGGCATCGCCCATGTAAACAAAAGTTACGATACGCGTCGTCATCACTTCAATGTTTCCAGGCATACCTACAATAGCCGGAATACCGAAACAGGAAGCCGCCGCAATAAATACCAGCAACCCTCCGGCAACAATGGATGGCATCATCAGAGGGAGAGTAACATCCCACAATGTTTTCAGCGGGGAAGAACCGGATATGCGCGCCGCTTCTTCCAATGTCGGATCCATTTTTTCCATTGCCCGGGAAATAGTTATGAAAGCAAACGGTGAATAAAACAACGTCAGCACCCAGGCCAGTCCGCCCATTGTGTATATATCAAAAGGCGCTTTTTGCAATCCAAAAATAAATTTTATAAAATCATTCAGATATCCTACGCTGGGATTCAGCAACTGAACCCAGGCGATGGCGCCCACATATGGCGGAATCATATAGCTGGCAACCAGGATTGTACGAAATATTTTTTTGCCCGGCAGGTTTGTTCGTCCAACCAGCCACGCCATAGGAAATGTAATGATCACGCTGGCAACCATAACGATCAGCGACAGCTGCACCGTGTTTGTCAGCGCTTTCCAGTTTACTTTCTTTCCGTAAACTTCCTTATAATTACTGATATCAAATACGCCATTTACAAACAAGCTGTCGTAAATCAGTATCAGAAGCGGGAATACAATAAAATACAACAATAGCAGCACAGAGATAGCAATTACAATAAATTTACTATCGAGGCGGGGCAAAGATTTTTTCACTTTGACTCCTTTCCACGGGTCAGCAGGCGAGAGTTACCCATAGCAAAACAGGGGCCGTAGAAACAGTCCCTATACTGCCCGTTTCAAACTCTCTTTTTTCAGAGAAGATTGCTGAAGCCGCCATAAGACAGCTCCAGCAATTAAATTTATCCGCATCTGTTTTCAGAACCATTATTCCATTACAATCGTGCGGAACTTTTCTTTAATCTGGGATTCGTCATTAGCCAGTTTCTCCCAATCGATCTTAATGGCATTCTTGTTCAGGTCAGCCAGTTTATGCGTCGCGCCGTGAGGCGGTTCTACGTCACCGCGAACAGAATGCATCCAGCCGGCAGTAACAGCTTTTTGTCCGTCGGGAGTCAGCCACCAGTCAACCAGGGCTTTGGCCGCTTCCGGATTCTTGGTGTCTTTGAAGATTCCGATAGGAGAATTGATGATGATGCAGCCTTCTTTCGGATAGCATACTGCCAGAGGCTCTTTTTTGGTTTCCTGCAGTTTCAGAATATTTTCTTCCAAAATGACAGCGGCCATATATTCACCGGTCAGCAACTTGTTCTGGATAGCAGAGTTGCCTTCTTCAATACGCAGGCCGTTATCTTTCAGCTTCTTAAAATAATCCCACCCAAATCTCGAATCGCCGGCTATGGCGCCGACCATTACATATGCCGTTCCGGACAGCATCGGGTTAGGCATGGCGATCTTTCCTTTATATTTCGGCAGCGTCAGATCGGCCCAGCTTGTCGGAATATCTTCTTTTGCAATCTTATCCTTGTTGTAGGCGATGATCATATTGTTAACACGGACAGGCTGCCACGCGCCGTCTTTATCGCTTTCCAGAACTACTTTCTCCAGTTCCTTGGATTTATAGTTCATCAGCAGGTTTTGCTTCTTCAGCGCCAGATAGTACGAAGGATCGGCAACCATCAATACGTCAGCGCCGATTTTTTTCGCTTTTATTTCACCGGCAATCTTAGTTTTAACCTTTTCCGTGCCGCCCTGGAACCAGGTAACCTTTACATCCGGCAGCGCTTTGGCAACGTTCGGTTTGCAAAGCTTGTCAATGATATCCGGGTAAATGGAAGTGTAAACCATTACCTGGCCGGAAGGACCTTTTTTCGCATCGCCGGCCGGTGCAGCAGCTTTCTTATCGCCGCCTCCGCCGCAGCCAGCAGCCATTACAGCAGCCATCGCCATCATTGCAGCAGCACTCATCAGTTTTTTCTTCATAACAAACTCCATCTCCCTTGTTTATCATTCATTAAATTATCGCAAAACCAACTTATATCCTGCAGTTACCATCCTTAACAAACCGGTCATTTTTCCATAACACGGCTGCGGAATGCCTCTTTGATCTGGGCGTCCTGCGTAGCCAGTTTTTCCCAGTCAACTTTCACAGCGTTAGGCAGCAGCGTTTTCAATTCCGGCGCTCCAACTGGCGGTTTCACATCCCCGCGAACAGAATGCATCCAACCTTTTACAACAGCTTCCTGTCCTTCTTTGGAAAGCCACCAGTCAACCAGCGCTTTGGCGCCCTCCTGATTCTTTGTCGTGTTAAAAATAGCAATCGGAGACGGTACGCAGATGATACCGTCGGCAGGATAGATCACTTTCAGCGGTTCTTTTTTCAGATCCGCCAGCTTCAGGATATTCTCTTCCAAAATCATAGCCGCCGCGTATTCGCCGGTCAGCAATTTATTCTGGATTGCGGAGTTTCCTTCTTCAATACGGATGCCATTTGCTTTCAGCTTGTCAAAATATTCCCATCCGTATTTATCCGCCAATGCTCCTACCGCAACATACGCGGTGCCGGACAACATCGGATTGGGCATTGCGATCTTGCCCTTCCACTTCGGATCGGTCAGATCCTTCCAGCTCTTGGGTGCATCCGCCTCTTTCATTTTATCTTTATTGTAGGCAATGATCATATTACTGATACGAACAGAAGTCCAGGCGCCCGCTTTATCTTTATCGGTCACCACATCCTTCTGGTTGGGAGATACATAATCCAGCAACAGCTTATCTTTCTTCAACGCCAGATAATAGGAGGGATCGGCAACCATCAATACGTCGGCGCCAATCTTCTGGGCTTTCACTTCACCGGCGATCTTTGTCTTTACCTTCTCGGTACCACCCTGGAACCAAGTTACATTCAGATTAGGAAACGCTTTGGCAACATTCGGTTTGCACATTTTATCAATAATATCGGGATAAATAGAAGTGTAAACCATTACTTCGCCCTTGGGGCCTTTTGCATCAGCTGCAGGCGCCGCCTTTTTTTCTCCGCCGCCGCAACCGGCCGCCAGCATGGCAGTCAAACTCATGGCAACCGCCGCGTTCATCCACTTTTTACTATTCGTCATACGTTTCACGCCTCCTTAATGTTTTTCTTTTTCCATGTGTTCTTCAATTAAAACATGATATGCATACTTACACTACTTTTCTTTTTCGATATCATTTTCTTTTTTCCTGCTTACATTGTCACATTTTTTTGCTTGTTTTCCCGTTAAATTCGTAATCATTTACAAAAATTACGCTGTTTCTCCACCCCCTATGTACATTTTCTCAATTTAGTCCATGCGGGCTAATTTATGTCCCGGTTTATTTTGCAAAAATATTGATCTCCCACGCCGGTACATACGGATGCTTCCTCATGTAAATTTTGTAGCGCGGTTGCAAATCCCATAACAATAACGGCAATACAAAAATATCCGTATCATGATGATAGGCGGCAACCAATAATTTGGGCAATATCCCGTTACAGTCAGGCCGCAGATGATCTTTTGCGCCCTGAAGCCCTTCCTGTTCCATACCTTCTACATCAAACTTCATATAATCAGCCCGGTCATTTCCCAGCATATGGTCAATCGTTATAACCGGAACGGTCTGCACTTTAATCTTCTTTCTTTTCCCCTCGGCATGCTTGCCTGATGCTAAAATGCTTTTTCTTTCTTCCGGCAATGATGATACAGATTCATCTTCTTTTTTATAACAAAAAGTTGACTGACGCCCGCCGTTTCCCGCAAGTTCCAATGCGCCGCACCGATTCCATATGCCCGCCTGAATACAGGTGGTACGGGAAATTTCATTGCGCAAAACAAATTCTTTCAGTTTTTTAAAATTTTTTGCGTCCGGTTCTACCGCATAAATTTTATTAAAATTACGATTTGTCAGCTGCAGAAATTCTTTTATGGTGTCCCCGTTGAACGCCCCGAGATCAGCATAAGTTTCTGCAGGGCCAAACGCAAATAAGTTTTTCAGATCGTCCTGCCTGTATGTCGTACATTCCCGGAGGTAACACAATTTGCCGCTGATCTTATAATTCAGTACCGAGGCGAAAACCTGTCGCGATGTCTCGTCCTCCAATTTATTATAAACTTCCAACAGCTGGCTTTCGTATTTTTCCAACCATTCCGGCGTCACCGTTTCATCTCCGGAAAAAACAGGCACATGGGGCGCATAAGTCTCATGAATCTTTTCCAGTTCATAGAACCGTTTCATCTGTTCCGGCAGTTCAGAAGCGAAACAGATCAGAACGATAAGCGGCGTTTTAATTGACAGCAGCTCGCTGTATTTACGCACCGTGAAGCCGGAAAATTCCTGTCCCCGCACAAACTCGTCACTGGCAAAAATGCCGCTGGCTGAAATATTTTCTTCAGAAAGCCGTGCCATAATTTTATCCGCGCCGTCACCCGTCCCATACAGGACAATAGGTTTTCCCGCCATTTTCAAATATTGCCATACCGTTTCTTTTTCCTTTATAAATGACAGCATACGCAACCTCTGTTCTCTCCCCTGCTTTTTGTCAATAAAATAACTTAATACGATAATACAATTAAGATAAAATTTTTTCTTCAAATTCATGTAAAAGGTTTGTAAAAGATTTCTTATCGTTGTTTACTATAAGCTATGTTTGTCATTTATATTATATCATGATATGATCCATTCCGCTTATTATGTTCCCTTCGGCAACAGTTGCGAGAAAAAGGTTCTAATGCTAAAATAAATTATACCAATATTAAAAAATTCCAATGTAAAAGGAAGGAGACCATTATGGCACTTTTGGAATCTGGCGAAAATTATCTGGAAACTATTCTTATCCTGCAACAACGGAACGGCAATGTCCGTTCAATTGATATTGCAGCGGAAATGAATTTTTCCAAACCCAGCGTTTCCCGTGCAATGAGCATCCTTAAAAAGTCCGGCTATATTATTATGCAGCCGGACGGCCGTATCGTGCTGACCGAAAACGGATTAAAAAAAGCGGCGTCCGTACTGGACAGGCATAAGACACTGACGGCGTTCCTTTCTGAAATCCTTAAAGTACCGCACGACATCGCCGAAAAAGATGCCTGTCGGATCGAACATATCATCAGCCCCATTACTTTTGCCGGCATAAAAAAGATGGTTGCCGAGCACGAAAAATAATTTTTATTAATAACTTTTACTATTAGTCTTGCTTTTTTACATGATAAGGTATATAATCTTGTCGTCAGGTTACAAAATTGCAGTTGCCTGGCTGCGATTTTACGGTCTGGCAATAATTAATTAATGAAAGAGGTAATACATCATGAAAAAAGCCGGCAAAATTTTGACCGCTCTGGCACTGTCCGTTAGCTGCATGGCATTTGCTATCCCCGGATACGCTGCATACAGCCTGAATGAAGAAGTAAAAGCTCCGACTCCTGCATTAAAGCAGGCTTCCGAAATTGGCGTACGCGTTTATAATAATGCAGCCATGCAGAATCTGCCTGACAAAGACGCAATGGTGGTTATGTGCTTCGGCACCACCTACAAGGATTCTCGTGAAAAGACCATCAACCCGACGGTTGCCGCTATCCAGAAAGCGCTGCCCAATGTAAAGGTTGTTACCGCTTACACCTCCCACATCATCGTTGACCGCGTAAAAGCTAACGAAGGCCTGGATATCCCCACTCCGGAAAAAGCGCTGGAACAGTTAAAGGCAGAAGGTTACACCCGCGTAGCGCTGGCTACCCTGGATGTAATTCCCGGCATGGAATATGATTACGATACTGCCATCTATCGCCTGTACCGCGACCAGTTCAAGAAGATGACCATGGGCACTACGCTTCTGTACTGGCAGGGTCAGGAAGAACAGGCTGACGACGTAAAAGAATTTGCTGAAGCGTTCTCCACCCAGTTCCCGAAAGCAGCAAAAGACAGCGCTGTTTTGATTATGGCTCACGGCACTCCGCATCCGGCTAACGCATATTATTCTGTTGCACAGGATCGTTTCAGCGGCCTGAACAAAGGCAACATCCATATTTATAGCGTAGAAGGATGGCCTTCTCTGAACGACATTATCCCGAAACTGAAAGCTGACAAAGTGAAAAACATCACCCTGATGCCCATGATGATGGTTGCCGGCGACCATGCTAACAACGACATGGCAGGCGACGAAGAAGATTCTCATAAGATGATCCTGCAGAAGGAAGGCTTCAAAGTAACCCCGTACATCCATGGCCTGGG
>DDQB01000060.1:10691-11132 GCA_002342505.1 Acidaminococcaceae bacterium UBA2453 | reverse complement strand
AGGCAAAACCGGCGGCATGCATTAATCCATAAAAAATTAAAAAAGGACGCTCTTATGCGTCCTTTTTTTTGCAATATTTTTTTCTTTTCAGTATTTAATTCTAACTAACTTTATATTTTATTGAAACATTATAATAAATTATGATATAGTTAGTATAACAAAACAGTCATAACAACCGCACTCTCACGCATTTTAATTTGAAGGCGGTAACAGTCAATGAACGAAACGGAAGAACTGGCGCTGTATCAGGAAGCATTACGCGCGGAACGGACTGCGGTCCTGCGCTGGGACCTGAAAACAGATCTTGTTTATGGCGAATCTTCTTTAAACGGGATTTTTCCCATAAAATTGAAAAACAAAAAGTATTCTGATTTCCTGCTTAATTCCCTGAAGCTTCACCCCAATGACAGAAAATTTTTCATTTCATTTATCGATTTTATC
>DDQB01000060.1:0-10675 GCA_002342505.1 Acidaminococcaceae bacterium UBA2453 | reverse complement strand
ATCCAGCGAAACGGTGATTGAATATCGCGTCATGGAAGACAATGGAGAATATCGCTGGTTTCATATCAGATATATTGTCCATTTTGAAAAAGAATGGCCCCGCTATGTGGTCATCCTGCTTCGTAATACGGATTCGGAACACCGAAAGAATGATGAACTCCGGCAAAAAGCAGAACGTGATTCACTGACCGGACTATATAACAAAGGGTATGTCAAAGAACTTATCCAGAAAGCCCTGTCTGTACCGGAAACAAAAAAAGCATTGCTGGTCCTTGACATGGATGGCTTCAAAAAAATCAATGATAACCTGGGACACCTTTTTGGCGATGCGGTCATTTCCGATATGGCCCTGACACTGACTGAAGTTTTCAGCGGCGCGGACATTCTGGGAAGAGTTGGCGGCGACGAATTCGTCGTATGCATCCGGGAAGCAGACGACCGCGAACAAATTAATGCTCTCTGCGAAAAACTTAGAAACATGTTGCGTCGCAGTTTCAAATACGGTGATGGGAAAATACTGAACGTCAGCGGCAGCATCGGCATTGTCATGTCGCCGGAATACGGAACGCAATACGACGAATTGTTCGGATACGCTGACACGGCTCTTTATGAAGCCAAACAGCGCGGCCGCGATATGCATGTGTTTTATACAAAAGAAATTCAGGCAGGCCAGCGGAAAAAAACAGAAGAGAATGAGGTCATGCAGGAACGGCAGGCGCTGCTTGCCAATCCTGTAGAATTTATTTTCCGTATGCTGTACGAAACCGGGGATGCAAGAATTACCGTGGAAACGTTGCTGGCCCTTTTCGCAAAATATTTCATGGTCCAGCGGGTCGTCATTTACCAGCAAAAAGACGGTCAGTGGGTCTGTTGGTTTGAATGGCATGCGGGCGATACCCTTCCCGTAGCGGTAGCACATGAAGGAAACGTTTTTGCATGTATCAACGCTAATTTTCAAAAAGGAATTTACGGCAACTTTTCGGAATGCCCGGACACCGCAAAATTGGAAGGTTCCCTTGCAAAACTTTTTTCAGAACGAAATATCCACGCGTTTTTACATGCCGGAATCATGAACGGCGAAAGGCGGATCGGCTTTGTCGGTTTTGACGACTGCCGCGCCTCCCGTGTCTGGACCAAGCGTGAACATGAAGTCTTAAAAACTTTTGCTGATGTTTTAGGCACATTTTTAATGGATCAGATGCGTTATGACATGGTCCGCAAAGGGTACTGGCATCTGCAAGGCATCTTAAATGCCATGCTGCGAAAAATCTGGGTCACTTCCACAAAGGACGGCAAAGTCCTGTACATGAACGCCGCTACACGGAAGGAGCTGGGCGCACCGGAAAACGGGGACGAAAAAACCTGTTACAAGGTAGTAACTGACTCAAACCGTCCCTGCATCCGCTGTAAGTTTTCTAAATTGCGAGGCGACTGCCCCGTAGGCAAACGCTTAAAGCACGAAGCCACAGCAAAAAATCTGACGCCGTTTCCCGTGCCGTGGAAAGGCGAACCGGGCGGCAACTTATTTATTGATGACAAGTAAAAAATTTTGCTTCAGCAGCACTGCAAAATGGTAAAAGGAGGAGCGGAATTTTTTTATGGATATAAAAATTATTTATCTGACCAACGACAGCCGGCGGTACGCCGGCATGAAAAACGCCTGCCTGAAACTGCAGGACGACGGAAGGATTTCCGACCTGTGCATGGCAGTCAAGCTGGAAAGATCCAGCGAATGGAACTATGTCTGGGAACGGAAACTCCGCGGCAGCAGCCTGGTTGTGGCCAGGTTTTTTAAAAATGTTTTCAAATCCAAATTTTGGGAAGCCTGCCGCAACTTCTTAATCGCAAATCACATCCCCTACATGCTGGATGCGGTTGAATCCGCGCTGGACGGGGAAGAAGCCGGCGTGGAAAAGGATATTGCCGACTGTCTTAAAGGGTACACCTTTTATGGCGGCGCAGAAAACTTTCAAAACTTCTGGCTATATGCTTCATCCCTGACAGACAGTTCCGTCCCTGCGCCCGCAGAGCCTAAACCAAGATGTTGGGCCGGTATCTATCATCCGGATATGCCGGACGGATATATGACGGACCTTGCAGCCTATCAGGCAACCTATTGCAAACCGGGGCAGCCCGTCATTGGTCTGTTATTTTACCGGGAGGAATGGATATGGGACGATCTGGCTTACCCCGCTGCTTTTATCCGTGAAGCAGAACGTAACGGATGTAATGTAATCTCAGTCTTTACCAACCAGATGCCGGACGAATCCCTGGGCATGCCCAGTATTCGCAAAGTGTTTGCCGATTATTTTACAGCAGACGGCAAAACTGCCATTGACGTCCTGGTTACCACCATGAAATTCTCTCATGTAGGTAACGGCAGCCTGACCGTAGATGAGCTGGAAACACTGGGCGTACCGGTTTTAACAGCCTATACCCTGCTCACTTCGGAAGAAGACTGGCGGAAAAATCCGGAAGGCCTGAACGCGGTGGAAACTTCCATTGCCGTAGCGCTGCCGGAATTTGACGGCGCGCTGCACGGTATCCCCATTGCAGGGAGACGGGAACAGCCTGACGGCGCTATAGAATATATCCCTATGCCCCAGCGCATGACAGCTATGGTATCCAAGGCAAAAAAATGGGCAAAATTACATCAGATGGAGAATGCGGATAAAAAAATCGCTCTGATCTTCCACAATTATCCGCCCAAAAATTACAATATTGGCAGCGCTTCGGGGCTGGACTCCATGGAAAGCGCCATAAGACTGCTGTCCCGTATGCGTCAGGACGGGTATCAGGTTGATTTCCTGCCAGAATCGGCAGAAGAATTCATCCACATCATGACCTCTCATGCTACCAATGACCTGAGCCTTCTGACCGATAAACAGGCGGAAGAATGCCAGAAGCTTTCCGCGAAGGAATACAAGGAATTTTTCGACACGCTGCCGGAAGACGCCCGGCAGAAAATGATTGAGCAATGGGGTGAAGCGCCGGGCAGCGTCATGCTATCCGATGAGGGAAATATCCTGATCCCCGGCACCATGAACGGAAACATCTTTATGACCGTCCAGCCGGCTCGACATTACGGCATGGACCCGTCCAAAGCCTATCACGATCCTATGATCGCCCCCACCCACCAGTATCTGGCATTTTACTACTGGCTGCGGGAAGTATTTAAAGCAGACGCCGTGATCCATTTAGGCACCCACGGCAATCTGGAATGGCTGCCCGGCAAGGCAACAGGACTTGATGAAGCCAGCTATCCGGATATTGCCCTGGGTTCACTGCCCAACATTTATCCCTACCTGATGACAATCTCCGGCGAAGGCGTTATCGCCAAACGCAGAAGCAGCGCCTGCCTTATCGGATACCTGCCTGCGCCCGTGGAAGAAGCCGGAGCCTTTGACGAACTGGCCGAGCTGGAAAAAATGGCAGACGAATACAGTCACTTCCAAAAAGCAGATTCCGAACAGGCCGCCGCTTTGGAAGAGAAAATTTTGGAACTGGCCCACAGCACAAAAATTGACGAGTCGGTTCCCCGGGATGAAACCAGACCATTCAGCGAATATCTTGCAGAATTGCACGCCTATATGGAAGACCTGCAGGACAGCGAGATCCATGTAGGCCTCCACGTATTAGGCCAGGCTCCGGAAGGCGATGTGCTGGTCAGCGAAATCATGCATCTGCTGCGCCTGTCAAACGGCCCTGTGCCCTCATTGTACAATCTCTGGTCAGAAAAATACGGCGTGGACTTTTCCGAAATCGAAAAAAATCCTTCCGCAATTATCGACGAACTAAATCTTACCGGTGGCGAACTGCTGCGCAAAATCCGCAGCGAAAGCCGTGAACTGATAGCCGCAATCGCAGCCGGCGGTTTTTCAGAAGTATCCGTAACGGAAGCCATAAAGCTGCCGCAAATTGCCGCAGGGTCAGAAGAATGGAAACAGAAAATCGCATCCCTCGCAAAGTACGTTATAGAAGAAATCTATCCACGGCTTACAGCAACAAAAAACGAATTGGAGCATACGCTTGCGGCACTCTCCGGCAAATTCGTTCCCCCTGGGCCCTCCGGGTCGCCAAGCGCAGGCGGAGTAGATCTTCTACCCTCCGGCCGAAACTTTTACGGCGTCGATCCCAGGGCACTGCCTTCCCAGGCCGGTTGGATCGCCGGCACCAAACTGGGAGATCGCATGATCGATAAATACATCGGTGATGAAGGCAAATATCCGGAAAATATCGGCATGGTCCTCTGGTCCGGCCCTAACATGCGCAGCAGCGGACAGGATATTGCGGAATTCCTCTATCTGCTGGGCGTCCGCCCCGTATGGCAGAAAGGCAGCCTGCGCGTCACCGGACTGGAAGTTATACCACTCAATGAACTGAAACGCCCGCGCATCGATGTGACCGCTCGCATCAGCGGTCTGTTCCGGGATACTCTCCCCCATCTGGCTGAGCTGATGGACAGCGCGGTATTGCTGGTCGCAAAATTAGATGAATCCGACGAAGACAATTTTGTGCGCAAACATATACGGAAAGAAAGCCATGCTTTGGAAGCAGACGGCGCGTCTGCAGACGACGCATGGCGCAACGCTGCCTTCCGTGTCTTTGGCGACGCCCCCGGCACTTATGGTTCCGGTATCAATATCGTACTGGATTCCAAAAACTGGGAATCCGAAAAAGATCTGGCAGATATTTATGTGCGCTGGGGCGGACACGCCTTTGGCGGCGGACGGCGTGGAGAATATCAGCCGGAGCTGTTTAAAAAGCGTCTGGCCCAGATGGAACTTACCGTAAAGAATGAAGATAGTCATGACATGAACATTCTCAGTTCCGATGACTACAACGGCTTCCACGGCGGCATGATCGCCGCGGTCAAGAGCTTCGGACAAAAAGAACCGGTTTCTTATGTAGGCGACAGCGCTAATCGCAGCGCGCCAAAAATGCGCACTGTGGCTGAAGAAATGAAACGGGTCGTACGGGCAGAATCGCTGAACCCTAAATATATAGAAGGCCTGATGCAGCACGGTTACAAAGGCGCCATGGATATGGCCAACCGGTTGAATATCAGCTTCCAGTGGGATGCCACCAGCAACGTTATGGAAGACTGGATGTATGATGATTACGCAAAAAAATATGCTTTTGACCCCAAAGTACAGCAGTGGATGAAAAAAGTAAATCCCTGGGCCCTGCAAAATATCGCGGAAACCCTGTTGGAAGCGGAACAGCGCCAGATGTGGAACGCAGACGACGAGACTAAGCAAAAACTGCAGGAGCTGTACCTTTCTGTAGAAGGTGAAATCGAAGAAGACGATGAAGAATAATTTAGATTGCGTTGATTAGTTGATTTATATAAAATAAAAGTCGGGAGGATATATTTATTATGAAACGTCAGGGAACCTTTCCATTTACTGCCATTATCGGTCAGGAAGAGATGAAAAAAGCGCTAGTGCTGAACGTGGTGAATCCCCGTTTGGGCGGCGTTCTTATCACAGGCGAAAAGGGTACGGCCAAATCCACTGCCGTCCGCGCCCTTGCCGACCTGTTACCGCCACGCCTGTGCATCAGAGGCTGCCGTTTTCACGACGATCCCAATGACAAATCTAACTGGTGCGACGAATGCCATGAAAAATATGACAACGCGCAGCCGGAAACTGAAGAACTGCCAATGAAGGTAGTAGAGCTTCCTGTCAGCGCCACGGAAGACCGGGTCGTTGGCACATTGGATATTGAAGCCGCTATCAAAGAAGGGAAGCGTTCCTTTGAAACCGGCATCCTGGCAGACGCTAACCGGAATATCCTGTATGTAGACGAAATCAATCTGCTTGACGACCATGTTGTAGACGTGTTGCTGGACTCTGCTGCCATGGGCATCAATACAGTAGAACGGGAAGGCATTTCCTACTCCCACCCCGCCCGTTTCTCCCTGGTCGGCACCATGAACCCGGAAGAAGGCGATATCCGGCCTCAGCTGCTGGACCGTTTTGCCCTTTCTGTTTATGTGGCCGGTGAAAAGGACCTGGACAAACGGGCAGAGGTCATCAAACGCCGCTTGGAATATGAAGACGATCCGGAAGAATTTATTAAAAAATGGGAAGAAGAACAGCAGAACGAAGTACGCCGTATCCAACGGGCCATGAAACTGCTGCCACAGGTGACCACATCCAACGAAATTTTACGTATGGCCGCCCAGATTTCCATTACCCTGGGAGTAGACGGACACCGTGCAGATATCGTGCTCATTAAGACGGCAGAAACCCTGGCCGCTGTAGCAGGACATACAGAAGTAACCAGGGAAGATCTGCGGGAAGCCGCCCATCTGGCGCTGCCTCACCGTATGCGTCGCCGTCCTTTTGAGGAACAGAAACTGGATTGGGAAAATGTAGATAAGGTGATTGACGGATGAAGCGGCAGGGATATCCGTTTGCCGCCGTCTTCGGTATGGATAAGGCAAAGGAAGCAATCCTGCTCTCCCTTGTAAATCCTCACGCAGGCGGAGTTTTGGTAAGCGGGGAAAAAGGAACCGGGAAATCGACCCTGATGCGCGGCGCCAGAGAACTCTTCAACGCACCCTGGATCGAAATTCCCGTAAGCGTTACAGAAGACAGGCTGTTTGGCTCTATTGATGCCGAAGCAGCAGTAAAATACGGAAAACGCCAGTTGCAGCCCGGCCTTATCGACGAAGCGGACAAAGGGGTAATCTATCTCGACGATGCCAATCTTCTCCGGGACGATATTCTTTCCGCTATACTGAGTATTGAAGAAGCAGGCGGATATCAGCTGGAACGGGACGGCCTTTCCGAACACAGAAATACAAATTACACAGTTCTGGCGGTCATTGCGCCGGAAAGCGGCACGCTTTCCTCCTCTGCGCTAGACCGGTTCGGCCTGTTCGTATCGGTGGACGCAGAGACCGACCCCGCGGCACGGATAGAAATTGTCCGGCGGGTTACGGAGTTTGAAAAAGACAACGGAGCTTTTCGGGTAAAATGGGCAGAAGAAACAGACAAACTTGCCAAAAAAATTGCTGACGCTAAAGTGTTGCTGCCAGAGGTGGAAATGTCCGACACCATGATCCGGTTGACCTCTGTTTATACACTGAAAGCCAATGTGGCCGGACACCGGGCCGATATCTACCTGATGGAAGCAGCACGGGCCGAGGCGGCGTTAGCCGGGCGGAAATATGTGCTGCCCAAAGATCTGGAACGGGCGGCAGAATTCGTACTGCCGCACCGGATGCGGGAACTTCCTCCGGAACAACCGCAGGAACCGCAACAAAACGAAACCAAAGAACCGGAAGACGCACAGCAGAATCCGCCGGCGCAACAGGAAGAGCAGGACGAACTGTTTTCCATGCCGGACGCGCCGGAACCGGAAGAAACCAATACCGAATCACACGAAGGCAACGAAGAAGACCACCGGGAAGATGAATCCATGGCTAACCCCAATGCAGGAAGCAATGACCGCATCGACGCGGCGGATATGCGGGTAAAACTGCCTCCGGTCTGGATAGAACCGGTAAAAGGTAAACAGAAACGCAAAGGCAGCGGCAAACGCAGCGCCACACGCACTGACGAACGGCAGGGACGTTATGTACGCGCCGAGATCCCTCATTCTAAATCTTCCGATATTGCTTTTGACGCCACCCTTCGGGCAGCTGCCCCTTACCAGAAATGGCGTGAGTCCAATGGCTGCGCTCTGGTAATCAAAGAAGAAGATCTGCGCACTAAGGTACGGGAAAAACGTACCGGCAATATTTTCCTGTTCGCCGTGGATGCCAGCGGCTCCATGGGCGCCCGTGAGCGGATGAAAACCGTAAAAGGCGTCATTCTGAAAATTTTACTGGAAGCCTACCAGAAACGCGACCGGGTCGGTATGATCGCCTTCCGGAAAAACCAGGCGGAAGTACTGCTGCCGGTAACCAAAAGCGTTGACTTTGCCCAGAAAAAGCTGGCCGCTATGCCTACCGGTGGAAAAACCCCGTTGGCCAAAGGCCTTTCCAAAGCAGAAGACGTACTGGACATGCTATACCGTCAGGATCCGCTGCAGGATCCCGTGCTGATTCTGATCACGGACGGACACGCTACACTGCCTCTTGAAAACGGCACTAATGCAGTGGACGACGCCATGATGGAAGCGGAACGCATCGGCAAGCGGAACATTCCCATTGCAGTCATCGATACCGAAAACGGGTTTATCAAACTGGGACTGGCCAAAAAGCTGGCAAACAAAATGCAGGCTTCCTATTTCAAAATTGATAAACTTTCCGAGGACAGCCTGCTCCACATTTGGCGGAAGATGAGCAGCTAAACACAGTACTGCCGGATAAAAAAACCGAAAGGATATGCGGCCATGATTGAGGTTAAAAATCTCAGGAAAACTTTTTCCCACAAAGACGCAAAAAACAAAAAAGCCGAAAAAGTTGCTGTTGACAATCTGTCTCTGACCATAGGGACCGGTGAAATCTTTGGGCTTCTGGGGCCCAACGGCGCGGGAAAAACCACCACCATCCGGATGCTGACCATGCTTACCCGTCCTACTTCCGGCGAAATTTTATATGACGGAAAACGCATCACCGATACTGATGACGCACGGGTAATACGGCAGATGATCGGCGTAGTTCCACAGAACCTGAATTTTGATCAGGATCTGACCGTAGGAGAAAATCTGGAACTGCATGCACGCCTCTATCATATGGGAAAGGAAGAGCGGGAAACGCGTATCCGCGAACTACTGGAATACGTTGAGCTGGATAATGTAATCAATGATGGAGTACGGCAGCTTTCCGGAGGCATGAAACGGCGTCTGCTGATTGCCCGCGCCCTGATTCACAGGCCTAAGATCCTGTTTCTGGACGAACCCACGGTAGCGCTGGACCCTCAGGTCCGCTGGCGAATTTGGGAACTTGTGCGGCGACTTGCGGAAGATGGCGCAACCGTTCTCATTACGACTCATTATATTGAAGAAGCGGAAGAGCTTTGCGAACGTGTCGCGATTATGAATAAAGGTCGGTTGATTGATGTAGATACGCCGAAAAATTTTATTGCCCGCTTGGGTCGTTATGTTGTTGAATGGCGTGATGGCGCTCACCGTGAATTCCGTTTATTCGATTCCCGCGAAGATGCCCGTCATTTTATTGCAACAGTAGACGCAGCTGCTTCCATTCGCAAATCTAATCTGGAAGATGTATTCATTGAACTGACGGGCCGAAAGGAGGGACTTTGATGCTGGCAGACATATGGACTGTATTCTGGCGCGACTGGGTCGTACTCCGACACCGGATGGCCGCTTTTATCCTGTCCCGCATGGTAGCGCCGCTCCTTTATCTTGTAGCCTTCGGCTGGGGATTGGGACGCAGTATCCAGACAGCGAACGGCGCCTCCTATATTGACTTTCTTGTACCGGGCCTGCTCGCCCTGAATTCCATGAACATCAGCTTTAACAGCGTAACGCCGGTACATGCGGAACGGGTATACCACAAAAGCATTGAAGAATATATCATTGCACCGATTCGTCCGTATGCGTATATTATTGGAAAAGTGCTGGCAGCCGTACTGCGGGGGCTGATTTCCTCCACTATCATCATCCTCCTCTCCTACGCTTTTGGCGCACATTTTTCCATAACGCCCCTTTTTTTGCTGGTCCTTGTACTGAACTGCGCCATCTTTGCCGAAATCGGATTTGCAGCAGCCATGTTCCTGAGCACTTACGAACAGATGGGGCAGGTCAATACGTATATTCTGTTACCCATGTCATTTTTGTGCGGCACATTTTTTTCTACGCGAGCCTTGCCTGATGCATTGCGGATTTTTATCGAATGCCTTCCCCTCACGCACACCAGTTACCTGTTGCGCAGCATTGGCGGCGGCGGAGAAATCAATTTATTTTCTGTAGCTGTTCTGATCATTTATCTGATCGCCGTTTTCTTTATCGGAGGACGCGCTTTTATTAAGTTACGCGAATAAAAAAGCAACCGGAATAAATCCGGTTGCACACAAAAGAAAATAACGGAATCGTTTTCCTGCGGATTTACACTATCAGAAAAGATATTGCAAATCCGCAGGTTGTTTTACAAACAAATTCCACAAAGCAAAAAAGTTGAAGAGGAATCATCAAAAAGAGATGCGGTTAGCTAAAGCTAACGCGTAAGTTTAAAATTTGGTTAGCTTTCGCTAACCAAATTTATTTTAACTTAACTTCTCACCCTTGTCAAGTACTTTTGAAAATATCTTTGCTTTCCTTACATAAACACATGCGGCGCCCCTTCAGGCAACACACCCAACAGATCCGCAAGAAAATACATAGATGCCGGAATCAGCACGCCAAAACCTGCGCCCCACGCAAAATCGCCCGTCTGGAAATTACGGTAACAGCCACGAATACTGCAGATCAATACAACACCCCAAATAAAAATCAGCGAGGTAGTAGTGTTTTCTCCGCCTGGAAACATAAATGACACCTTCTTTTCTAATATAAAATTACCCACGGAACCAGTCCCCGTGGGTAAGTAATTTTCAAATGGTGCCTCAGCACAGAATCGAACTGTGGACACAGGGATTTTCAGTCCCTTGCTCTACCAACTGAGCTACCGAGGCATCATGGCGACCCGGACGAGACTCGAACTCGTGACCTCCGCCGTGACAGGGCGGCATTCTAACCAACTGAACCACCGGGCCGT
>DDQB01000021.1:1296-4260 GCA_002342505.1 Acidaminococcaceae bacterium UBA2453 | reverse complement strand
ACATACCGGCTGATGGCATCCCACGCCTCGCCGCAGAACTTTCCGTTCATCAGGTGATAGAAATCATCTTGCTGCGGTGTACGTTTCAGCAAAAAAGTTTCGCCTTGTTTAAAAAACGGGCACGGGCCGGATTTGGGATCTGCAAGATATTTTTCCTGCAAGTCAGGAAAGCATTTCGTTTCAAGTACTGTTATTTTGCATTCATGTTTCATATGCCAACCTCCAATCGGATTGCTGCCCTTTGCGAACCTACCTCTTTCACCCAGGTGTTCAGCAATTGCAGCAGGGACTTATATTCTATATTGGTATTCCGCTTCTTTTATTGATTATAACAAACCAGTACATACCTTGGCAAAAAATATTCTACCCCTGTAATAGCCGTGCCAATATACACATTCCCCCGCTTTTGTTCCCGCAGCGGATCGCCTGGCCAAGCCTCATGACCACACCATACTTGTCGCAAGAAATTTTTATATTTTATCATACCAAAAAGTGCGTTCCTCTCAACTATGAGGTGAACGCACTTTTTAAAATTCAATTATGAAAACCTTGGCAACTTATTTTGATACTACTTTCTGGCAAACACGCCAAAAAAAGGAGCCGGCGCGTAAAAGCGATCCTTTTGTGCATAGAGACGTGGGCCTACGCTAATGTCCGCAGTACAGTTTTTCGCACCCAACCTTTGCAAGATTTCCAGATCCCAGCGCGGCCTGTCATACATGCTGATGTCCAGCATGTGATAAATCTGGTGGCATTGTTCCACCAGATCTTCCGTCAGGTCTTTGTGGGCGTAGACTGCTTCCCGTTGAAAATCCCCGTGATGGTACTTGCCGTACTCTGCATCGTAATTCAGCAAAAGGCCGCCAGCTTTTAATACCCGGAGCCACTCCGCATACGCCTGCTCCGGGTGGGGCAGGTTCCAGGTCACGTTGCGGGAAACTACAACGTCAAAGGTATCGTCAGGAAAGGACAGGCATTCTGCATCCATGGTCATAAAACGTGCTGAAGAATGCATCTCATTTGCCAGTTCCACAGCTTCGCGGACCATGGATTCCGTCAGGTCAATTCCGGTTACAGCGTGCCCCTGACGGGCAAGCAGAATGGAAAAGAAACCGGCGCCGCAGCCGATATCCAGGATTTTCAGCGATTCATGGGAAGGAAGGTGACGGCAAATTTCTTCCTGCCATAGTTTCATCTTTTCGCTTTGCAGTTCTTCCCTGCGCAGCGCTTTAAACTTTGGAGCGCGTTTTGTCCAGTAGTCTTCAATAAAACCTTTCGCATCATCCCGGCGGATGATACTTTTTGCATTGATTTGAGTCATTCAGTTCTCCTTTATCTGTTATTGCAGTTCATCTGCATCGTAATAAGAATCCAGCAGGATCAGCTCCACCTGTTTTTTCTTGCTGACCCGGTGTGCAGCATGTTGCCGTATCGGATGCAGAAACGAAAATGGTACAACAGGATTCGCGATCGCCCCCCTGGCACAGTAAAACAAAAAGCTATGAAGAAAAGGATCCTTTTCAGAATCGACAAGCCTTCATAGCTTTATTCTCTATAGTATTTTGTTTTGTGTACTTATGTTTTACTCTCCGCTCCTGCGAAGCACGTCACTCTTGTGACGATTAAGTATAACATGAATTGCTGTTTTTGAAAAGATGAATTTTCCTGCAACGCTTACAGATATTTGCGGAAGAATGACTTCTCCAAAGCGACCTCATGAATCTCTGTCGTTTGCCTTATAGGCCGCAACGCGCTTTGCTGCGTTGTCCCTGATGTTACAATAGTAGTACGTGTAGTCTTCGCCGTGGCGGCCATCCGGGCCGAAAAACTCGGCGGCGACCCTGGCGGCATCCTCAGGCATCGGGATGACTTTGGCGTTCGTCACGACCACGCCGCGCGCAATATTCACCTGCGCATCCGCCCCGAGGTCGCCAATCTCAGCCTCTCCAGTCTGCTCGTTCGCCACGAGGGAACCCAGGTTCTCGCTGGCCGGAGCGTACGTTTCATCAAGTTTCCAGTTCAGCGGGTTGATNNTCGCCAATCTCATACTCGTTGGTTTTCTCGTTAAACACGAGTGATCCCTTGTTCTCACTGGCTGGTGCGTAGGTCTCGTCGAGTTTCCAGTTCAGCGGGTTGATGCTGATTGCCTTCGGCAGCAGCACGGCAGTCGAAACATTTTCCTTCACATTCTTCGGGCCTTCCGTGTTCCAGCTGATGATAACGCCCGTGTCGCTCTCCCCTTTTGCGAATTTCAGGTGCGGATAGCTCTCAAGTTCGTCCTTCGTGACAGAGTAGCCGATGACGTAAGCGGCCACCATACGCCCGTAATACCCAGGATGCTCCTTGAAATATTTCTTCAGTATAAGCTTGACGATGGCCGATCCCTGGCTGTGGCCCGCGATGATGAACGGACGGCCTTCATTGTAGTTCTCGAAGTAATAATCGAGCGCGGCGGTCACGTCTTTGTAACACATGCCTGAAATCGCCGCGTCGACATTCCCGGTCTCCTTCCAGGCTTTCTTCATGACCCGCATTCCGGCCTGGCGGTAATACGGCATAAACAGGTTTGTGGAATCCTCGTACGCAGTTGCATGGCCGATGTACTCTAATTCCACACCCTGCAGCATCTCAGCGTTGTCAAGCGTCGCATAATCGGGAGCGCCCTCCTCAAGGCTTCCCATAATGTACTCTGTCGCGTAAACATAAAACGTGTCTACATCCTTCGTAATCTCCGGTATCTTGTACCAGCAATCTTTCTGTGCATAGTTTAATGGCTTTTCTGTGCTCATGGTGTCTCTGACCTCCTTCATTCATTGCGTCGCCTCACACTGCACTAATATGTTTTATCGTAAATAAAGTAAGCCTTGCTTCGCGTAACTTTTTCCTTTATTTTCTCTACTAGTTGTCTAACCAATGCCATCAGTTTCACAATAAAGCCTATTACAGGATATCATATTTCTCATA
>DDQB01000021.1:0-1223 GCA_002342505.1 Acidaminococcaceae bacterium UBA2453 | reverse complement strand
TGGCATCCATTCAAAACAATGTTCCTCTCCGTTTATACTCACAGACGCCGCCGTCTTTCCGGTCTGCCCGTTTACAAGGATATTCATATAGCGTTGGTTTTCTTTGTCCCGATATTCCATATAATACACTGGCATGGCAATGCTTCCGTTTTTATGCTTTGTAAAATCATAACCCCATTTCGTGATTCTGGCACTGGTTACGTGATACGCTTCGCTGATTTCTTCGGTGAGACGCTTTTTTAGCAATGCCTGCCGGAGTTCCAATTCATCATTATCGTTTAGCGTGGCCATCAGGCGTACATCGCCCTCAATATATTCTGGAACCAGCGGCCCGGCCTTTTCAAAGCTCCATGGCTGGAGGCGGTCAAAGGTTTCTCCATCCAAACTGTTACACAGGCTTACCCAGTTAATCCATTCCACGTAGAATTTGGACGGAACACCGCCGCCGATGCTGACTTCCAGCAGGAACTGCCTGTCCCAGAGACGACCCGGTGCATAGATTGCCAGCAATTTTCCGTTTTGCAACAATTGTTTTACAGGAAAAACGCCCAGTTCACTGCTAAGCCGGGACGCAAAGCGGCGTATCAACTCTGCCGCCTGGTTTGGCGTAACCTCGTAAGGAAGACACTGATGGGGAAGCATGCCCTCATAGCCGATGATACGTGCAATTTTGATATAGCCGTGTTCAGCCGCGTCTTCAAAACTGTACTTCATACCGCAATATTCGCATTGGAACATGCTCATAGTAGAATTCCCGTTCACTTCCGCTCCACAGGCAGGACAGGAAAACGAAAACTCTTTCCTGTTTTTATAGGTGACAAAGGCCCTCCTGTCAAACAGCAGTACCAATTCGTCAAAGGTTCTCCATCTCCTTTCGGCAAGCAGCTTCTCATCGCCTTTTAAAGCGCCGAGAATTGCTACGCGTTTAAGATTCACATATCCTTCAGGTGAGATCTCAAGCTTCCGGTGCTGGTAACGCATGCAGGGCAGATGTTGCCCGTAAGGCCGTTCATGATTGCAGAAAGGACAATAAAACGCCTGCTTTGCCGGATTAGGATACATAGGCGCGCCGCAGTTGCTACAACGCTGGACACCAAGGGTTATCGTTTCTTTGTTTTTATCTGTATAGCAATCCATATGTGAAATTCTCTCTTAGTAGTAAATAAACATCGATTTGTACGATTATCATCGACTCATTTAATTATAACAAAACAGCCGCAGAA
>DDQB01000094.1 GCA_002342505.1 Acidaminococcaceae bacterium UBA2453 | reverse complement strand
AAAAAAGTAGTTCTTCGAAAGGATTTTATCATGAACAGCAAACAGATTGACTGCATCTTGGAACTGGCCCAGTCCCTGAACTTTAACCGGGCGGCGGAGAATCTCTATATTACGCAGCCGACGCTGACCTATCATATTAAAACGGTGGAAGAGGAAATTGGTTTTTCCATCTTCCACCGTTCCGGAAAAGGCGCTTCCCTTACACCGGCAGGACAGCAATTTTGCCTGATTCTGCGCGGTATCCGGGAAGAAATGAAACGGGCTGTTGAGCAGGGCCAGAACAACAGCCGTCGCTATCATTCCAACCTGACCATCGGACTGCCCATGCGTTCCGCTATTTATTTTCTGCCGCAGGCCATTGAAGAATTTGAGCGTACTCACGAAGGTGTTTCCGTTACGCCGGAGTTTATTCCCCTGTACAGAGTGGACCGTTTCCTTCGGGGCGAGCAGGACATGGTCTTTGCCAGGGAAGAAGATATGAAACGGATCCCTGATATCAAAATCCATCCGCTGTTCAAAAGTAAAATTTATCTCATCAGCGAAACTACAGATCCGTTGGCGCAAAAAGAAAAAATCTCTATTGACGATTTAGAAGGACGTACCCTGATGGTTGGCGGCGGTTCCCCGCCGGAGTTGCGCGCCGTACAGCAAAGGGTACTGCAAAAACTGCATCTGGATCACTTTAACAGTAACGATCACGACACCACACTCACTAACGTGGCGTCCCATAAAGGCATCTGCCTGGCGCCCGGTTTCCTCAACGACCATAATCACGAATTTGCCTGGACGCCTTTCGACTGCAAAGAAACAATTTCCTGCGTACTTTGCACCCACTCCAGTGATAAACGCACGCTGATTGCCGACTTTATCCGCATTTTACGAAACTGTTACGCCAGCCATCCGGATTTTCCGGTGTAGTCTCTTATCTTAAAATGTTTGCTGTTTAACAGGTCTGCTAATTCATCGATCCAACATTCAGGTTCCGCAATGGATAAAAATTTAGCTTTTTCAATCTGCGTATAGGAAACAGCCGCTGTATGGCAGCCTGCCGCCTGCGCGCTGAGTATGTCGTAGGGCGCGTCGCCGACGCAAAGAGTTTCTTCAGGCCGAGCGCCCAGTTTTTCCAGCGCAAGGAGAGTCGGTTCCGGATCCGGTTTGGGGTGCTTCACTGCGTCCGCGCCGATGACCGCCATAAAATATTGCGCAATATCCAGGCAGCGGGCGCCCCGCAGACAGGTCGCCGTGGTTTTGCTGGTGACGATGGCCATGGGGATCTGCATCCGATGCAGCTGCTCCAGCGTTTCTTTTACCTTTGGGAACGGGCGGATCAGTTCGTCGTGATGGAGATCCTGATAGGCTCTGTACTCGTTGCAGATTAACTCTCCTTTTTCTTCGCCAAAAATTTTTGTCAGGCAAACGCGCAGCGGTTGCCCGAAAGTTTCAATAAACGGCGCCCTGTTCGCCTTCTTCCCCAATATTTTTTCCGTGCTGTAATCGTAGCAGGCAAAAATTACCGGAAGGGTGTTAGCCAGCGTGCCGTCAAAATCAAAAATAATGCTGCGAATCATAATCATATTTTCCTTTGCAATTCTGTGAATGTATTTTTTATTAAAAAATGCGGCCGATACAGAACCGTGTCGGCCGCAGTAAAAAGTATTATTATTTCAAAATTTCTTTTACCCATGCATCTGCGTCTGCCTGGGAAAGGCCTGCCGGAAGTTTCTTTTCCGAGCCCCAGACCGCATTGGGCGCGCTGGGTTTCAGTTCTGCCATGGAACGGCCCATGCCGCTGCCGCCGGAAGTGGCGAACAGATGGATTTTTTTGCCGGAAAAGTCATAGGCTTCCAGGAAGCTGTTGACGATATGCGGCGCTACGCCCCACCAGATGGGGAAACCCACAAATACCGTATCATATTGTTCCATGTTTGCAACCTTGCCGCTCATTGCCACGCGGCTTTTTTTGTCCGCCATTTCTACGGAACTGCGGCTCTTTTTGTTTGTCCAGTCCAGATCGGCGGACGAATACGTTACTTCCGGTTTAATTTCAAACAGATCCGCACCGGCTGCCTTTGCAAGTTTTTCCGCTACTTTTGCCGTTACGCCGCTGGCGCTGAAATACGTTACCAATACGTTGCTCATAGTCCTTTCCTCCTGTGTAAAACAATATTTGTTATTACATTCTAACACTTTTGAAAATTAAAAACAATTTTACACTACATATTTCTTTACATACTTGCTGGTGTACAGATGCAGCAGGGCGTGATATTTCAGTTTGAACGCGAGCACGTCCCCTACTTTGTACTGTTCCGCATTCCGCAGGCTGATGATGGTATGGTCGCTGCTGGCCCCGATGAACTCTACATTTTCGTCTAAGGGAACCAGGTATTCGTACTTCACATCCTGGGTGCCGAATGCAAGTAAAGCGCGGTGCATCAGGCCTTCGTTTTTATATTCTATGTGTTCGCCGTAGGCGTTGCCGCCGATGTGGCCGATGGGCCGCGACGGTTTTTCTTTCAGTTCGATGATCTGCGCTTTAAACAGGAACGCGTCGTCGTGCAGATAGGCCAGCCGGCGGTTATCCACCGAATCAAAACCGATCAGCCACGCTTCGCCGAAGCGTCCGTGGTTCACCTGCAACGGCATGGTTTTATTCTCTATCATTTCCATGGCGGCTGTGGTCATGCCGGAAATGTACGGAAGCGTTACGGAAAATTTATGTTCAATGTGAGACGCCGTATCGATCAGTCCCTGCATGTTTATTAAATCGGTCATGACGCCGCCGAAGCAGCCCAGGTTGGTCCCTATGCCCAGCAGTTTTAAATTCGGGGAACGCAGTATCGTTTCCACCGTTTCATTGAGTTCTTCCAGATTTTGGAAGAGGATACCTTCCCGCAGGTCCCCCATGTCAATGGCAAGTATGACGCCGTGATTTTTATGTTGGCGCTGCGCTTCTTCCTGTAACAGTTGCAGCGTTTCAATTTCCGATTCAAAACTGACTTCGGAAGAAGCGACGACATCCTTTATTTCGCAGGGCTGCGAAAGACGGATCAGGAAACGGGTTTTTCGGGTGTGCAGCTTTGCCAGGTCTTCGATACGGGAATCGGCGATCCAGTCCACGGAACTTTCTTCTAAAATTTCCATAACAGAATCATCCGCGCAAAAACCTTTCACTACGGCGCACATGATCTTCCTGTCCGCATGCATCATCCGGGTTACGGTTTCAATATTCTGCAGTAATTTTTTTCTGTAACATTCCACACAGGGGTACATGGTTCCGTTCATCCTCAGTTAAATTTTTTTCATTAAGGAACTGATAATGAAATGAATTTGTACGCTTATTCAAAGTAATCGTGCAGATGAATTTACCAGCGGTTCCTTAATTTATTTTCAAATCTGATGCTTCAATTTTTTTCAAGGACTGCCTCAAAAATTTTCTGGATCTCATTCACATCATTTGTTTTTGTCAGCGCCAGTTGCAATAAAATTTTTGCCTTCTGGGGATTCAGCGAGCCGCTGCCGATGCAATGAAGATTTTCTTTTACTTCGTTGGACAGCACGACGATCCCTTCGCTGCAGCGGCTGGCGATGACAACCGGCACGCCGGAGGACGCGGCCTTTTTTAAAACTCCTTCTAATTTTTCCGGCACGCTGCCGTTGCCGCAGGCCGCGTACACAATTCCTTTTGCGCCGTTCTGCAACGCTGCGTTAAAGAAGAGTTGGTCGTCTCCCCCAACGTAACCGTAAATAATTTTTACGTCGGGCAGGCAGGAAATATTTTCTGTGGAAAAGAAACATTTCGTTGCCAAACAAAAATTTTTGTTTGCGATGTCGCATAAATTTTTTGAAGAAAAATTTTTATTCAGCGAGTCGTTGGTTTGTTTCAAAGAAAAATTTTCAGGAGCCTGCGCGATTTTATTTTCTCTCACTGCAGGAAAATTTTTTTCTTCAAAAAAATAATTCTTTCTTTGCCAGAAAATTTTTTCGCCCACAATGACGCCTTCCGGTCCGCTGTTAACAGAACGAAATGTCTGCAAAGTGTTTGCGTTAGTTTTGACAACATTTTTTGCGGCATCTATTTGTCCGTTCATCACTACCAGCACGCCCCGGCCTTTTGCGTTTTCATCCGCGGCAGTCCGCACGGCCTGCCAGAGATTCATGGGGCCGTCTGCGCTGATGGCCGAAGCCGGACGCATGGCGCCGGTCAGCACTGTCGGCTTCTCTGTATGCATTGCCAGTTGCAGGAAGTACGCCGTCTCTTCCAGGGTGTCTGTGCCGTGGGTGATGACGATGCCGTCCACGTCGCTGCGGACCGCGATCTCATTTGCGTGTCTGGCCAGCTGCAGCCAGATGCTTTCCTGCATGTCCTTGCTGTCAATGTTGCACAGCTGTTCCCCGGACAGATCGGCCAACCGTTCCAGTCCCGGCACGGAGGCGATCAGCTGCGCTACGGTCAGCTCTCCCGCTTTATACCCAACTGTGGCCGAAGCGGAAGCCGCCTGTCCGGCAATGGTTCCCCCCGTGGCGATAATATACACATGTGGTTTTTGTTTCATTACCAATTTTCTCCATTGCTTCCTTACACAAGCTTTAAAATTTCTTCCGGCGCGTCTATGATGACCGAAGCCTGATGCTCTGTAAGGAAATCCCTGTCCTTAAATCCCCACGCAACGCTGATGCAGGGAAGCCCGGCATTCTTTGCCGCTTCAATATCCACTTCGGAGTCGCCGATATAAACGGATTCTTCTTTGGAAGCGTTTAACTTTTTCATGGCTTCCCAAATTAAATCCGGGGCCGGCTTTTTTGCAACGCCTTGCCGTTCTCCGGTTACAGAAGAAAAGATCTCCGGAAAATATTCCGGGATCAGTTCCTGTACAGCGAAGTCCGGTTTATTGGATACCACGCCAAGGGCATATCCCCGCCGCTTTAATTCTTTCAGCAGTTCCATAATGCCGGGATACGGGGCCGTGTTATCCTTGCAGTGTTCTTTATAATAAAAAGCAAAATCTCCCATTACCTTTTCATAGACGCCTTCTTTTTCACAACCGGGGATGACCCGTTCGATCAGTTTCCGCGCGCCGCTTCCTACAAAACGGCGGATTTCGTCCAGCGTCCGTTCCGGCATGCCGTTTACCCGCAGGGCGTAATTGGTTCCTTCCTGCAGGTCTTTTAATGTATCCAGCAGTGTTCCGTCCAAATCAAAAATAATTGCTTTGTATTTTTTCATAGAATCTCCATTCCGCAGCTTTTAGTCGGTAGAGCTAATAGTAGTAAAAACAATTTTTTACACAATTTTATTCCCCAATGATATTATAGCAAATCGGGGAATAAAATCGGGGAATAAAAACATAAAATTATTCGTATGACGCAAGCTCGATCAGGTTCCCGTCAGGGTCGCGCAGGTAAATGCTGCGCATCTTTCCTCTGGCGCCGTTGCGTTCCACAATGTCCGTGACCAGCGGCGCGTTTTTCCGTTTCAGTTCCGTCAGCGCCGTTTCCATATCGCCTTTTATTTCAAAACATAAGTCAAGGCTGCCCGGCGTTGGGCTGGCTGCAGCGGGCAAAAATTCCGCCGGCCGCGTATGGATATTGATCTTCTGGGCGCCAAACCATAAGGAATGGCGGCCGTTCGCCGTTCTTGCTTCCATGCCAAGCAGTTCCGTATAAAAACGAAGGCACTCTTCCACCTTTCCTGTTGTAATGACAAAATGATCCATTCCTGAAATTTGCATAGTTCCCTCTTCCGGATATAAAGTTACCGAATCTTTTACTGCGGGCTGTCACGGTTTTGCTTTCATCCGTCTGTACTCATACACCTGGCCGGGTTTCAAATACATAAAACTGCTTTCCGTGATGGTGAAACGGATGCCCTGGGTTGTCTGTTCAAACTTGCCGCGGAAATCAAAACGTTCGTTGATGGTTCCCTGGTTAATATCCAGTTGCCTGCCGTTGATATTGATGTTCGCATACGCGACGGCGTGGGCGATACGGTAAAAGAAAAAGTCCGCGTGATAGCCGCCGGTCTGGGGATCGACTGGCTGGATCGTCAGGGTGGAATGGGGATCGTTGGTGCATTCCCATGTACCCAGGAAAATTTTATCTGTAGCTCCGTAATGTTTTACGTTCCTCGCTACGTCCGGGGCGCCGGTGTGGCCGGACTGTTCCATAGCGTAAGAAATTTTATTTGCGTTCCCTTCCTCCGCGCCGCGGGAAAAAGTTCCGGCAAAGGCTGCGCATTGAACGGTCATTGCCGCCAGCAAAACAAAAGTAAATAATTTTTTCTTCATTCATGTCACCCCCATCTAAAAAAACTTCCCTCATGGAGCAGCAACGCATCGTCATCCACGAAAAATATTCCGTTCAAGATGTCCCGGTTACACAACGATCAGGGTGTCGCCCGGATAAATGCAGGAAGTATCTTCTGCCACAGTTATGATCGCATGATATCCTTCCCCGACGCAGTCCACCTTTTTTCCGGAGTATTCTTCAAAGCCGGTGGTCTGCTGCAACCGTTCGATCCGCATGGCGCTGCCGGAACCGTCCCTGCCCGCATGGATCAGGTCGCCTGTCGAAATTTTGCCAAACAGGATTTTCCCCCGGATGCAATATTCTTTTTTATTGGGGTTGGTCCGCGCATTAACAAAATCCCTGGCCACGCTGCCAACAGAGATAACTCCTTCGCAACCGCCATACTGTTCTTCAAGCTGCTGATGTTTAATCTTTACCTCTTCCAGGGCTTTGTGGAATTCTGCCAGAGTAATATTGTTCAGCGTGTCAATATGCACCCCTTCATATTCACCGTCTCCAACATATTTTCGCGCATACTGGATGGGATACAGGAGGCGGACTTTTTCCGCGCACCCGGTGCAGATTTTCTGGTTGTCCTTTAGCACAACGAAAGCCGGATTCTCTTCTTTAACAGACCGTTTGATGTCGCCCCACAGGGAGCCGGTTGATTTTTCAGACACGTTGGCTCCGCAGACGGGACAGGCGTCCTGTTCCTTCCGTTGTTCGTTTGCTGCGGCTTGTTTATCTGCACGGGCAATCAGGGCGGAGAATTCTTTCAGGGAATAATCTTCCAGGGCTTTATCTGTCTCGTCGTTTTCTTCAAGCCGGTTGAACTTGCTGAAGCATTCATCACAGATGTAGCCGTCTTTCACTTCCGGGGTCAGGAAGCCTGGCATCTTTCCGCCGCAGATGGGACAGACTTTCGGTTTTTCCGCTTTGGCTGCTTTATCGGAGGCTATTTCACCCTTTTTGGCAAGTACGGCGGCTTTGATGGGAGCAATATAAAAATCCTTATCTTCGTCCATTCTGCCCATCTCAAAGTCATCCATCACCAGTTCCCAGCAGTCCAGGCAGATGACTCCGTCGTGGACATCCATGCCCCTGCCTGTAAAGCTGTTACCGCAAACCGGGCAGATCCGTTTTTCTTCCGGTTTCTTTTCCTCTTTTTTCTTGCCGAATAAACTGTCAAAGAATCCCATTAAGAAACACCTCCTTACAATTCCAGTTTAAGTACGCGATGGTTCTTCATGTCGGGAATAAACAACGCTTTATCTGTCAGTGTGAGATCTGCAGGGTCCAGTCCTTCTGCTTCGTAAATGGTTCGCATTTCTTTAGTCCCGATATCAATCACGAGAATGGCTCCCGTTTTAACCCGGTGGTCTGCTACATACAGCGCGTGATTGTCTTCCGAAAGGGTTATGCCCTCATAATAAACAGAGACGTTTTTATCGGCAGCGGGATTGCCGGAATATACCTTTTTGCTGATAAATTTTTCCGTTTGCGGATGACCCAAATCGCTGACCCGGTAAATTATGTTTTCCATATCTGCTTCTTCTGTATCCGGGCCGTTTTCAGGAGGGGCCGTGATATACATGATTCCGTTACCCACTGCCATACACTCCACGCCCTGCAGTTCCAGCCACTTTTTCGGCTGCACACGGCTCATGTTTCCCGGATGAGAGATATCAAGGGTAAAGATTTGTCCCATATTATTAGATGAAACATACAGTGTATTTCCGTCAATAGCAGCTGCTTTCAGCCAATAGGGTTTAGGAAACGTGACCGTCTGGGGCGCTTTTTCCGGCTGCTGTAAATTGTAAACGCGAAGATGGTAACCGTCGCAGACAAACAGGTGATCGTCCTTAACCGCCATGCCTGACGGGTAATGCAGCAAGCCGGGGGGAATCAGTGTTTTGGTCTGCCCGTTTTTCCGGTACAGAATATAGCCTTTGATTTCGTCGATGCCGGGCATTTTATGTTGGGAACCGTAATTGGCGATCAGCACTCCGCCGTTATAGTGCCGCACACATTCTGAGAACCGTATTCCGTCCCGGATTTCGGATGTATCGGGAGTAACCGCTGCACGAGACGGCGACGTAAGGATAAAACAACTGATTATAAAGAGAAAAAATGTAAAAAAGGAAGTTAAAAACTTTTTCATAATTGCTGCGCCTCACAGTTCAATTAAAATCCGTTTTTATTTTGAAAAAGATTATTTCTGCAGATGAAAATGTTTTCGCAACGGTTCTTAACAATTTCGATCAGCCTACTCCACCCTCGTTGTTGAAAATTAACATGGCTTCGCCGTCGGGCTTGATCCGGTAAATCTGATTAAAGTCCGCGCTGACCAAAAACGTCCGTAACAGTGCATTGCCGTCATAGGCTTTTAATTCAAAATATTCTTTCGGCGCAATAGGAGGCCGGATAGCCTGGATACCCGGATAGCTGATCTTTCTCACGTCATCTATATAACCGTCTTCATAGCGATAGTCGAGGCCCGGTTCCAGTCCCGACAGCTTCGGCTTTTGCTGCCGTACCCAGGCGATGGCCATAAACGCGGAAGGAGAACTGTTAGGCCCTTCAAATACGTACGTTCCGGCCAGATCCGGGTCGGTGCGCATGGCGCGGGTCTTGTTTCCGTCAAAATACTGCGGCGTTAATGTAATTATTTTATTATTTACCGTTGCATTATAGACGACTCTTGTCATGAGAGGAAGAATTTTGGGGTCAGGCGCCGGTTTCCGTTTGTCGGTGTAACCGTTGGTCAGAATTACCTCTCCGGAATTCTGCCCTACGTCCATGTAACCTGCGATATAAATCCGGGGCGCCATATCGGAACCTTCATAGGTATTGCCTTCGTAGCTGCGGCTTTCCACTCCCACAATAACAGCGGGAATATCATAAAAACCTTTAACAACCGTTACATCGATCCGCCCGGTGGGAATCCCGTTGGCGTTTTTACGCACATAGACTCCGGCTGCCGGCGACCAATCGGACGCTTTGGCTTCCGCGTTCACAAGCCCGCTGCTGAAAATCATTGTCAGGAAAAGACTTGCGCATAATAACAATTTCCAAAATCTGTTCATAGTGTTCTCGCCTCCTGTCAGTTACTTATTATGCTTTATAAAAATTATTTTGGTTGCTTTATTAAAATAAAAAACAGTTCCTGCACGAAATCCCTGTCGCTGTTTCTATAAAACCTGATAATCCGCAATGACCCAGTCGTGTTCCCAAAGGTTCAGTTCCGAGTCGCAGTATTCGCATTTGCCGCCATTAAGCAGCGAGATGCTGGCCCCGCAGTTTTTGCATTTCAGAACAGACGGACCGCACACCGCCTGGGTCTTGCAGGCTGCGCTTTTAATCAGCTGCAGTTCCACGGTCTCGGTTGTTTCCCTGCAGCTGTTGCCGGTTACCCGTGTCAAATTGGCAATTGCTTTCATGTGGATGTGCTGGCTTTTCTCATCAGAATGAAAATCCAGCAGTGACATTTCGGTCACATCCATATCAGCCACGTCGTTATAGTACTCCAGATACGGGGAAAGCTCCACAGTGGCAAAGGCGTGGGCCTGGGAGCCGGTGGATGCATAATGGATCGCCGCCAGCTTGTTCTGGATATTGCTGAAAAAAATTTCCAGAGAAAAACGTTTGTCAAAGGCGCGGATTTCTTTTTCCAGTACCTCGTTCTTCGATTCGCGCTGTTTCAGTTCATCCAGTTTTTTCTTGGACCGGTAGGTTAAGGACTGTTTTAACTGCAGCACGGGAAATAAGGTCACCCAAAAACCGTATTTTACAATGTAGCCCATCAATGCAGCGCAGAACGCCGCTGTGAAGAACGTGGCCGTGAGACGCATAAACAGTCCTGCATCCAGGTCGTCCATTACAAAGAGGCCATAAATCATGCACACAATAAAGATGGGCACGGCTCCCAGCAAAAACGCTCGGGTGCCGTAATGCTCCCGGGCATCCGTGTACTTATCATAGGCAACCTGGTAATCCTGGCGGAGACCGAAGCTGCTGACCCGGTTGCCCAGGTCTTCCACCGTGAATTTCGTGCCGCAGTAATCGCAGCCGTCCAGCAGGTTTTCCCGGGTGGTGGGGTTGCCGCAGTTGGGACAGATGATACTGTTCTCTTTTGTCGCCTGCTTGGCATTCAGAATAGTGTAATGAGCCAGCTCGCTGTCCTTTTTCTCATGGATCGTCCTGTGGTCTCTTTTATAGATGCGGGAAGCTTCAATGCGTTCCTTCGCGTCAGTAATCATATACTTGCCGTCGAAGTGTTTGTTTTTGGTGACCGATACCCCACCATACCGTTTTCGCACCGCATCGAAATCCATGGTGACGCCCAGCTGTTCCATGCGGCGTTTCTGCAGATACAGAATGTGCCAATACAGTTGCGTTGCGGTGTTTTGGAGCGGACTGTTCTCCGGCAGTCCCGGCCTGTCGAAAAATTCCCGCAGGCTGTTCCGGAAATCCGTAATCAGACGTTCCGTAGCATCGCTGTCTTGCTTTCCCGTCTGATCTTCTTTCACCAGTCCGGTCAATTCGTTTTTCAGCGTATAATGTTTGTCAGTCCAGGCCGGTAATACCAGTGCGTAAAAAATCAAAAAGGATCCAAGTACCAGAAGCAGGCCCAGCAACGCACAGGCAATAAATTCAAAGGAGAAGTAGGAAGTCGAGTTATGAACCGCCGTATCCACTAAACCGCCGCCAATAAAGAACGTTACTAAAAAAATGCCTAACGATCCAAACCGGGTCTCCACGTTTCCTCAACTCCTTCCTGAACGTTCAGTATGGTACTATACACTTTCACTGCATCTTCAAAAAAAGCGTTCAGCAAGATGTGTGTATTGGTCTGTATCCTTCCGATATTTTATCCTTTTGAGCCGTCGATATTATAAATCATAACGCCGTTGCCGTCGCTTTCAAAGCGGTACACGGCGCGCAGATCGCGGGGAACTATGAAGGTCCGTATCAGATTTCCGTTTTTGAAAACTTTGATGGCAAAGCCGAAGTCGCCGATCAGGTTTGCATAGTTGGCCGCTTCCGTTCCGGTAATGGGCTCCGGCACGATCTGCAGGGCGCTGTCAAAAAAGTCCGTTTTGGTTTCGGACCGGAAAAGCGATTCGACTAACGCAAAGGCGGCATATTCGTCAATCATCGGCACGCTGTCTCTGCTTAACACGTATTCGCCCCGGATATCCGGAAAACCTTCTGCTTTTTTACCGGAATAATTCAATATGATTTTATTTTTTAATGATTTTATATCACCACTCAACATGAAGACCTGTCTGGACGGTAACGTTTCCACAATGTCGTTCCCTCTGTAAATGCCAATCGTTTTCGCTCCGATGACAAACCGCGACGACAATCCCATCTGTGCAGGCTGAATCGTTCCGCCCAGCCAGATGCCGGGGCGGGTGTCCAGCGCCTCCAGCCCATGTTTATCAGACGGCCCGTTATATTCACAGGCGTGCAGGTTTATCACCGGCCAGTGATTCGGCAATACAGCTACGTTGATATAGGCATTGCACAGACCGCCGGAATTTATCCGTTCATACCGTCCGGCCACAGGGGGCCAAATTTCCCCTTTGTTCTGATATTGTGCTGCAATGGGCCAGTTTTGCGTTTCGTTTACCGCTCGCTGGGATCCATAGTTGTCTCTGCCGGCAGCAGCCGCGGCAGTTACATGTCCTGCCATGCAGAACAAAGCCATTGCAAAGCAAAACACGGACAACAAGAAACATCTTTTTTTCATCGAAAATCCCCCATTCCTTTTATAACTGACTGGCTGTAAAAGAACCCTGAGCGTTTCCATTTCCTTATTCATTCAAGAGGCTCGTCTTTAAAAAATACGATACATCCGCCAAATGCCACATTGGTTAAGCTATTTCTTCCATCTCTTCTTAATGATGTTCTTCATTTTTTAGAAAAATCCTGCAACAGTTTTTGATAAAACGGTTGCATCCCTGAGAAAAGTCAGGCATTTGAATTTTTCACTATTATATTGCAAAATTCTGTACATTTTAGTTTGTAAGTGCTAATATTATAGTAAAAGGAACTGTCTAAACGCACGTGTGCAGAACTCATTTACCCAGGATGCAGCTGGCACGCGGACATAACGCAACAATCTTTACATGACCAAAGGGGGGACCTGTATGAAAACATTAATCAAAAACGGCTTCCTCATAGACCCTCGCAACCGGGTACAGGCCAGACTGAACTTGCTGTTAAACAACGGCAGGGTTGTGGCCGTTACCCAGGACGAGCCTACAGCGGACCGGGTCATTGACGCAACGGGCCTGGTGGTAGCGCCCGGTTTCGTGGATATCCATATGCATGAAGACTTCGTGGGAGAAGACGGACGTCTGGAAAACGATGATAAAAAAGCTATTTTCAAATGCATGCTGCGCATGGGCGTCACCACTGCGCTGGGCGGCGAATGCGGCATCAACCGGTATGATCCGGCCCGCTATCTGGACATTGTGGACAGGGACGGCGCCGCGGTGAACGTAGCGCTGTTGGCCGGGCATGCGTTTATCCGGGAAGCCTGCGGACACACAGACAAATATACGCCAGCCACCGCAGAAGAACGAAAAGCCATGGCACAGTTACTGGAGAAGGAGCTTGACGCCGGCTGCTTCGGTATTTCCTATGGGATCCGTTACACACCGGGCATCGATCGCACAGAGTTGCTGGAAACAGCCCGGGTCTGCGTGCCCCGCCACAAGTTCATCGCTTCCCATGTGAGGGACGATGCGGCGGAAATCTTTGCCGCCGGCCGGGAGTTTCTGGATGTTGCACGGGAGCTGAAGCTGCCGGCCCAATTCTCCCATATTGGCTCCATGGCAGGCTTCGGCCAGATGGAAGCTTTTCTGTCCTTCATTGCAGAATACCGCATGAACGGACTGGATGTAGCCTGCGACTGCTATCCCTACTATGCCTTTTCTACCGCCATCGGCGCCACTACCTATGACGACGGCTGGATGGAACGCTATCATTGCGGGTATGATGTGATTGAGATCTGTGAAGGAAAATATAAAGGCCAGCGCTGTACAAAAACTATTTTTGAAGAAGAACGGCGGGATCACCCCGAACACCTTACGGTGTGCTACGTCATGCAGGAAGCGGACGTAGATCGGGCCCTGCGGGATCCCAATGTGATGCTGGGCAGCGACGGGATCATGAACAACGGCCAGGGCCATCCCCGCGCCGCCGGTTCCTTCCCCCGCCTGTTTGCGGAATTTGTCCGCAAAGGCAAACTGTCCCTGTATGAGGCTATACAGAAGTGCACAGCCATGCCGGCCGACCGGATGGGGCTGCCTGGCAAGGGCAGCCTGCAGGCCGGGGCGGATGCAGATATTGTGATCTTTGACCCTGACGCCATCGCGGATCGGGCTACCTTCTCAGAGCCCACCCTGGCGCCCACAGGGATTGAATATGTATTCATTGGTGGCGACATCGCCATGCAACGCGGTGAAATTATAAATGGCCGCCTGGGTAAGGCGGTACGAAAATTGTAAAGAGGTGATTGTATCATGCAATACGGTTTCTTATCTGTTGTGCCACCGCTGGTAACGATCATCCTGGCGCTGGCTTTGAAAAACGTGTTTGTGGCATTGCTGGTAGGTATCTTCCTGGCCAACTTCATCCTGGCCGGAAGCTTCTTCACAGGTCTTAACGCTGCTTTTTACAGCGTCGTGAAAACCTTTGCCAGTAATTCCAATACCATCGTCATCATGTCCATGTTCCTGATCGGCGCCATGCTCTACCTGATCGAGCGCTCCGGCGGCATTGAAGGTTTCGTGGATATCATGGTAAAGAAAAAAGGCATCATCCGGACCTCCCGGGCAGCCAAATTTTTCACCTGGCTGCTGGGCATCGTCATCTTTACCTCCGGTTCCCTGAGTTGTATGGTAACGGGTTCCGTGGCCCGTCCCCTGAATGACAGCATGAAGGTGCCCCATGAAAAGGCGGCCTTCCTGGTGCATACCACCTCCACGCCCTGGTGCGTGCTGCTTCCCTTAAGCGGCTGGCTGGGCGCCATGACCGGCTACCTGACCAGCGGCGGCGTGCCCAAGGATCAGGCCATTACCGTGCTGTTCCAGTCTATCCCCTTTAACTTCTACTGCATCATTGCCGTGGCCTTTGCCCTTATTAGCTGCTTTGCCCCGGTTGATTTTGGTCCTATGAAGAAAGCAGAGCTGCGCGCTGCGGCTACCGGCCAGCTGGACGACCCGGCCTCCAAGGCCAATGCGGAGCAGGAAACCGTAAAGGAAACAGCCAGCGGCGCCAAGCCCCGGGTGTTGAACATGATCGTACCCACCGTGGTAATGATCGGCGTTATTTTAGCCACGCTAATCGTGACCGGCAAGGGCGATCCTACCAAAGGAGCCGGCATGCAGGCGCTGCTGTGGGGCTGCATCATGGCCGTAGCTTCCATTTCCCTGCTCTGCCTGGCGGAAAAAATATTCACCCTGAGCCAGCTGACCAATGAGATCATCAAAGGAATGGGAACCATGCTTTCTATCGCCCTGGTACTTACGCTGGCCCTGACCATGGGTCCGCTGGTCAAGCAACTGGATACCGGCCACTACCTGAGCTCCATCTTCATGCAGTTTCTGAGTCCCGGCATGCTGCCAATGCTGGCCTTTATCATCGCCTGCCTGCTTTCCTTTGCCACCGGCACTTCCATGGGCACCATGGCCATCATGGGCGTCATCGCGCTGCCTATGGCCATCCAGATGGGCGTCAGCATCCCGCTGACCGCCGGCGCTATGTTTGGCGGTTCCATCTTTGGGGACCACGCTTCCCCCATTTCCGATACAACAATTATGTCCTGCGCCACTACCGGCTGCGAAATCATGGATCACATCAAGACCCAGATGCCTTACGTGCTGGGCTTTGCTTTCGTCTCCCTGATTTTATACGCAGTCGCGGGCTTTGTGATGTAACATGGTAACTAACCGGACGATTGACATCATAAATCTGCACGGCCGTCAATAATCTGCACGAGGTACCGTTAAATGCTGATACGCACTGCCACCCTAAACGATCTGGAAGCGGTTTCCAAAATGGAAGCCGCCTGCTTCCCACCTGCGGAAGCAGCCACGCGGGAAATCTTTGCCCAGCGGCTGGCCAGCTATGGGAATCATTTCTGGCTGCTGTTTGAAGGCGAACAGTTGCTGGCCTTTGCCGACGGGTTTGTGACCAATGAGCCTGACCTGTTCGACGCTATGTACGAGAAAGCGGAACTGCATAACGAAGAAGGACAGTGGCAGATGATTTTCGGCCTGAACACTCTTCCTGCGTTTCGCCGCCAGGGCCTGGCCGGGCAGCTGCTGCGGCGGATTATCGCAGACACCAGATCGCAGGGGCGCCGGGGCGTAGTACTGACCTGCAAGGAACGCCTGATACCTTACTATGCAAAGTTTGGTTTCCGCGATGAAGGGATCAGCAACAAATCCCGGCACGGCGGCGCTGTCTGGCACCAGATGCGGCTGGAATTTTAACCTGAAAAAATGCAAAACTGGAATTTATGCGATAGCCTGCCCGGGTGATGCCGCCCGGGCCACAAAAATTACAATTTCGTTATAACATCACACCGCATCTTT
>DDQB01000093.1 GCA_002342505.1 Acidaminococcaceae bacterium UBA2453 | reverse complement strand
ACGGCAATTTTTCCGCATCATTAAAAATTTGCAGCTGATTTTGATAAATTTTCTTATCAAATTTGGCGATTTCCTTTTTAACGCCCGTATTTTCGTTTTAAGGCCCCTTTTGCTTTTGCACGACCATTTTATCGCGCCAGACGTTTTAAACGCGTCTGAGGGCATTTTACGAAGTCGCCTTTTTTTANNGGTCTCTCGGAATTTTATTCGATTTCTGTTTTTACCTGTTAAATGATTTGGTTAAAAAATTTTTTCACAATCGTTCATTACCTGCCGGGTCTCTTTTTTATTTTGGATGGTTTGTCTAAATTCCCTGCAACGATTTTGAATCCGCTGTCATATCATGTAACTTATTTAATCAGATCTACCTTGAAAAATTCAGGCGGTTATTTTTTGTTCAGCTTGATCAGGGAAAAACTTTTTTCCAGTTCCGGAGATATTTGTTTGTGTTCTTTGGAAAAGTAACTGGCCATACCAAAATTTGGCGGCGTAATCATTATTTTTGCGTTAAGATTAAAATCAAAATGATTTTTAATTTTTCCATTTCCGGATAAATTTATGGTTCCGTAACTCTCTGTGAAATCTGAACTGGTTTTTAATTCCTTGATGTCAATGATGCTTTTCACGGATTTTTGATTGATTCCTTCTTTGATCAATTTGTCTATGAGCAGTTGCGTTAAAAACGGCGACTCAAACAATTGGGCAAATTCATTTTTGTTTTTTGCCTTTGAAGATGCAAAGAAAGCAACCTCTGAAATTTTCTGAAAATTTAATTTTTCGACGTCCTTCCCGTCTAACGCATTCCCTAACTCATTGCGATATGTTAATACTTCGGACACGCCTGCCCAAGGAGCCGCCATGGTCAGCTTCAGAGGAATCTTATCGCTTACCGTATCATCATTGACCTGCACGTACGCCCAGTCTTCCGGCAGTTTTACCTTTCCGCCCAATAATGCGTCTGTAAAACCGTATGGTTCTGTCTCTTTCAACGGCTTAAAGAACGTTACCCCGTTAATGAAAGCTTTTCTTGCGGCAATGTAAGCATTTACCTTCTCCTTGTTGCCGCCGGTCAGTTCATTGCGGACTTTTTTCTTCGTGAACGGCGTCGCCTCTTCAATCTTTTCTTTCTGGGATTTCAGGTTTGGCAGCGGAAATGTAGAAACGATAGCGTATAACATATCGTTTTGCGATGTCAGCGCAACCTGCATGTCAACCGATCGGCGAAGATTCTTTAAAGCTTTTTCATCGTTGTTTCCTACTACGTGAAGATAAACATAGGGAACCTTCCCTTTTTTGCTTGTGGAAATGCTGATGCTGGAATGATCCAGCAGCTCTTTGGGAAGCAGGGATAATTTATTTTTTTCTTTGATTTCATAAGGGTCCGGCATAAACAACAGGTAATTGACTTTGTCCGGAGAAAGTCCGTTGCGTTCCAGGACCTGCAGATCCTTAAATTTTTTCAGGAATTCTTCCGTTGTAAATTTTTTGCCGGTAGCCTCTTCTACTTCTTTTGCGGTAAAAGCGCAGACCAGATTGACAGAAGTTCCTTTTTTATCCGGTTTGTTGGCCAGTCCGTAAAAATTTTTTCCGCCGATTTCCATCCAGGAAGGCTGCGACTTTAATTTAAAGCCTGAATCCATATCGGCGTACGTATTTGCTGCGGCAAAAGCAGTGAAGCTTCCCGCAAGCAAAAGCGCCGCTAACGAAACTGAAAAAAATTTATTCATCATAGAGTCCTCATTCATTATTTAGGAAGAAGTTTTACTGAGTCGGCCAGATTCACGATAGATTTTGTTTTCGCTTTATCGCCTTTTGCCACATACAGGCTGAACAGACCATTTTCTCTTGTGCCCGCCAGTACGCCGCGGGTAGTGAAATCATATTTGTCCAGGACTTTTACATTACTGTCCATTGCGAATTTGATCAGTTTTCCGTCGTTCGTGATCTTTGCGTTTGTATTGCTGAGCACAGCGTACTTCTTCAGGTTTTCATTCTTAAGCAACGAAGGCATCATTTCGTTTAGCACTTTTTCCATGTCAGACTGCGGGATGCTGAAAATTTCTTCAGCGATATCTTTTGCGTTTTTATTTTTACTTCTTTTATAATCGTAGCTGGCCAGGAATACGCTTTCATCATACAAATTATAAACTTCCTCCGGCTTCAGCTCTTTGGTCAGATTCGAAGCATTCATGCACATGGTGGCAAAGTTGGTCAGCATTGTGTAAGGCGCGGCCCAGGCAATGTTCAATTTAATTCCGTCCAGATCTTTCACATCCGGCGTCGCACGCACAAACAGCCAGTTGTCCGGCAGCGGGATCTGCTGCTTCAGGACCGGATCGTTCATGCCAAAAGGAAGTTGAGTCTTATCCGGCTTGAAGAAAGAAAGACCTTTTACTACCGCGTCCCGTTCTTTCTGCAGTGATTTCTGGAATTTTGGATCGCTTAAGGAAGAATCGGTCAGCGGCAGGAGCGCTTTCTGCAGAGCCTGAGGATCCTGTACGGCGTCGCCTGCCGTTTCCATGGAAACGCCTTTTTCCTCATAATTCTTTTTCAGCGTTGAATCTTTCTGTTCATCTGCTTTTTTTGCGGAAGCGGCTTTCTTTGATTCTTCTGTTTCCGCGCTGCAATAGGATTCTGCCAGATAGAGGAAGTTGTTTTCTGAAGTAACATACAGTTTAATATCCGAAGCGTTTTTATCAATTTGTTTCTCTTTGTCAAACGCGCCCGGATACTGCATGGAGATGACAAAATAATTCTGCTTTCCTACTGTTTTTGTTTCATAGGAAAATTTTGCGTCTTTCAGTTCTTCTGCGCCAAAAACATCAAACAGCGCGTCTTCCATCGTCTGATGATACGCTTTGCTGTCGGTCTGTTGGTAAGTTTCCGGACGGAATAAAGCATAATCCGGGTTGGCGATGGATTTGGATTTCATTACGGCTGCCAGTTTTTCCTGAAATTCTTTTGTGCANNGGGAAAACGGTGCGCCGGTTTTCTTTGTTACGACTTCCGCGGGAATCGCCACAACGGAATTGAAGCTGTCGGTAGCGCTGTTGTTTTCCTGAAATCCGTAACTGTGACGGGATGCATATTCAATCAGCGGGTTGGCCGTCTGTACGGAAAAACCGGAGTCGGCGTCGGTGTAAACATTTTTTGGCGCTGCCAGGACAGGAAAGGCACAACCTAACACGATCAACGATGTCATAACAGCAGAAAGATTTTTTTTCATTCGAGAAGCCCCCATTAAAGATTAAGATTCAAAGAAATAAATCTGAACGTAGGAAAGTGGTGGTTCTTTATTTCATCAGATATTCGTCGATGGCCGCAGCGGCTTTTTTGCCTGCGCCCATAGCAGAAATTACGGTTGCCGCGCCGGTCACGATATCGCCGCCGGCATATACGCCCGGCATGCTGGTGGCTCCGTTTTCATCGGCCACGATGTTGCCGCGTTTGTTCACTTCAAGATCCGGCGTGGTCTGGTGAATGAGCGGGTTCGGTCCTTGCCCGATGGCCATGACGACTTCATCTACTTCCAGAATATGGTTGCTGTCTTTTACCGCAACCGGGGAACGTCGTCCGGATGCGTCCGGTTCTCCCAGTTCCATCTTCACGCATTCCAGTCCGGTGACCCAGCCTTTGTCGTTGCCGACCACACGTATCGGATTGTTCAGCAGATAGAATTCGATGCCTTCTTCTTTGGCATGCCCTACTTCTTCCTTGCGGGCCGGCAATTCATCTTCGCCGCGGCGATACACGATATACACATGTTCCGCGCCTAAACGCATAGCGGTGCGGGCTGCGTCCATCGCCACATTGCCGCCGCCTACGACGGCCACTTTTTTACCGATATAAACCGGAGTGGCGGCTTTCGGGAATGTGTAAGCTTTCATTAAATTAACGCGGGTCAGGAATTCGTTGGCCGCGTAAACCCCGTTCAGTTCTTCCCCTTCAATATGCATGAAGTGAGGCAGGCCGGCGCCGGTTCCGATATATACCGCGTCGAAGCCTTCTTCTTTCATCAGTTCGTCAATGGTGAAGGTACGGCCGATGACGGCATTGGTCATCACATGGACGCCCATCTGTTTCAGGCCTTCGATTTCGTGCTGTACGATTTCCTTCGGCAGACGGAACTGGGGAATGCCATACATTAATACGCCGCCAGCCGCATGTAAAATTTCAAAAATCGTAACATCGTAGCCTTTCTGGGCCAGTACGCCGGCGCAGGCCAGGCCGGAAGGACCGGAACCAACGATGGCAACTTTCTTACCGTTCTTTTCAATTTTAGCGTCGGCATCGATTTTGTCCAGGCCGTGTTCCCGGGCGTAATCCGCCACAAAACGTTCCAGCCGGCCGATTGCCACCGGTTCGCCTTTGATGCCTAATACGCAGCGGCTCTCGCACTGCTTTTCCTGCGGACATACGCGACCGCATACAGCAGGCAGACTGCTTTTTTCTTTAATGATCTTAATGGCGGAAGCGAAATCTCCTTCCGATACCGCGTGAATAAATTTCGGGATATAAATATTGACGGGACAGCCTTCCACGCAGCGGGGCTTCGGGCAGTTCAGGCAGCGTTTTGCTTCTTCGATTGCGGTGGCTTCATCATAACCCAGCGCCACTTCTTCAAAATTATGACGACGAACTTCTGCCGGCTGTTCCGGCATTGCATGACGGTTTACTTTAAGCATTTGCAGGCACCTCCGCAACTCCATTCTACCGATTCCTGATCTTTGTACATGATCTGCCGTTCCAGCAGGTTGTCAAAGTTCACTTTGTGCGCGTCAAATTCCGGACCGTCCACACAGGCGAATTTGTTTTCGCCGCCTACCAAGACGCGGCAGCCGCCGCACATGCCGGTGCCGTCTACCATAATCGTATTCAGGCTGACCACGGTGCGCACATGATACGGTTCCGTGGTACGGGCTACGTTCTTCATCATGACCACCGGGCCGATGGCGATAACGTAATCAATCTTTTCGCCCCGTTCCAGCATTTCTTTCAGCGGGTCGGTAACAAAACCTTTCTTTCCGTAGCTTCCGTCGTCGGTGCAGACGATCAGTTCGTCGCTGGCGGCGCGCATGCGGTCTTCCCACATTACCAGATCTTTATTCCGTCCCCCGATGATGGAGATGACCTTGTTTCCCTGTTCTTTATAAGCGCGGGTGATCGGATAGACCGGAGCGACGCCTACTCCGCCGCCGATGCAGACGACGGTTCCGAAATTTTTCATTTCGGAAGGCTGGCCTAACGGGCCGACGATGTTATCCCATTCGTCCCCCACTTCAAAATCTTCGCAGAGATGACGGGAGGTATTCCCTACCACCTGGATGACCATGATGATCGTTCCTTTTTCCCGGTCAAAATCCGCAATCGTGAACGGAACGCGTTCGCTTTCCGGATCGGATAACACGATGACGAACTGTCCGGGTTTGCACTTGCGCGCGATGAGCGGCGCGTCGATTTCCAATTCATACACAACAGGAGACAACTTTTTTTTGTCTAAAATTTTTGCCATGATGATTCTCTTCCTTCTTTCCTTCTTTCTTTCGGAAACACTGACGCAGTCGTCTGCAGTTTTTCGTCGCGCATAAACTCATTGAATCAGCACTTCCTTAAAACTCTTCGCACTATTTTATTATAATACTTTTTTTGCATTTTTGCAGTGTCAAGTTTTAATAAATTTATGAACGAAAAAGTTTAATTTTGTTATAGGAACTGCTGATTCATTCGTCTGTACGCAAAACGCCTGCGGCAATCGCACAAACACGTTTAATCAGCGGTTCCTTTTCGCTATTATTTCCCGGTCAGCCTTTTGGAAATTTTATCAGCTTCAAAATAAATTTTTTCTGTATCCAGCGCTTTCACTTCGCCTTTTTCCATGACTACTTTGCCGTTGATGATGACTGTGTCCGCATCGTTGGCATTGGCGGCATACACCAGCTGGCTCATGCGGTCGTGCCGCGGATGCCAGTATGGTTTGTCCATATTATATAAAACGATATCGGCCAGCCATCCTTCTTCAATCTTTCCTAACTTGTCATAGCCGAGGCATCTGGCTCCCTGGTATGTGGCCATGTCCCAGGCTGTCGCGGCCGGAATGCACAGCGGATCGTATGTTACACCTTTGTGCAGCATAGCGGCCAGACGGGTTTCTTCCAGCATGTCCAGATTGTTGTTGCTGGTGGCGCCGTCCGTGCCGAGACCGACGGTGATACCTTTCGCCAGCATTTTTTCCACCGGTGCAATGCCGCTGGCCAATTTTAAATTGCTTTGCGGATTGTGGGCCACCCTTGCTTTTTTAGCAGCCATAATGTCCATCTCTTCTTCTGTTACCCAGACGCCGTGGGCAATCAGGCAGCCTCTGTCCAAGATGCCGAGGCTGTCTGCGTATTTAATGGGAGTCATGCCAAAATTTTTCACGCAGTCTTTTACTTCCTGTTCCGTTTCCGCCAGATGCATGTGCAGTTCGCAGCCAAGAGCCCCGGCGGCGTCCACTAACATTTTCAGATAGTCCGTGCCGCAGGTGTAAGGAGCGTGGGGTCCCAGCATGACGGTGATCAGGCCGTCGTCTTTTCCGTTCCAGTCTTTATATAACTGTATATTTTCTTTCATCCGTTCATCTTCTTTATCGTATTTGTCGCCCATAAGACCCCGGGACAGGCAGGCGCGGATACCTGCTTCACTGGAAGCCTGCGCCGTTTCGTCCATGAAGAAGTACATATCGGCGTAGGCCGTAGTTCCGCTTTTCAGCATTTCCAGAATGCCCAGCTGCGTTCCTACATAACAGTCGCCTTTCTGTAACCCGGCTTCCGCGGGCCAAACCTTGTTCTGCAGCCAGTCCATCAGCGCCATGTCGTCGGCGTAACTGCGCAAAAGGCACATGGCGATGTGGGTGTGGGCGTTCACCATACCAGGCGCCGCCAGTTTTCCGGAGCCGTCGATCTGGCAGGCATCCTCATATCCTTTTGGTTTTTCCCTTCCGATATATGAAATATTATTACCATCAATGCCGATGAATTTTTTTTCATATGCGGGACCGTCGGTGACAATTTCCACGTTGCTGATTAAAATTTTGCTCATACAAAAATTCCCTTCTTTCAAAATATTTTTTCTGAAAAGCAATTTGTTTTTACGGATCCCTAAAAAGTTATTCTTCGCCCCGTTGCCGCTTGCTGTAGTGCTTTAAATAAAATTCGTGCAACGTGCGGGCGATTTTATCGTTCAGGGGAAACGGCGTTCCAAAGGAATGGGCAATGCAATAAATCTGCGCTCCCTTTTCCAGGATTTCTGCCGTAGTCAGCGCTTCTTTCATGTTCCGTCCCCAGCATACCGCGCCATGATTGGCCAGCAGTGCGGCGCTGCGTCCGCCTTCCATGGCTTCCACGGCCCGCCGACCCAATTCTTCGGTTCCGGCCAGCGTGTATTCTGTACAACGCACTCCGCCTCCTACAATCTGCGTCAGGTCTTCTACGATCGCCGGCAGATCTTTATGGGCGGCGGCCAGCGCGCTGGCATATATGCTGTGGGTGTGCACAATGGCCCGGGCCTCCGGAAAATGTCTGTAAATTGCCAGATGCAGCGACAATTCGGAAGAAGGGCGCAATGGAACCGCAGAACCTTTGGCGTCGGCGCCGGTATCAACGGTTTTTCTTTCATTCGGATCGCCCATTTCCAACACAGCGCCTTCCATATTCACAATTACAATGTCGGACGGCGTAAGCTGTTCATAATCGCGGCCTGACGGTGTGATAGCGATGGTATTTTCATCTACCCGGCAACTGATGTTTCCGTAGGTGCCGACGGTCATGCTGGAGTTCGCAAGGGAAAGCCCTGCGTCCACCACGGCCCGGCAGACTTTATCCGTAATTTCTCTGTCCAATGTTATCCCTCTGTTTCTTTATATTTAAAAAAATTTAACTGTAAATATTCTTGTATGCATGGTATTTGCACGTTCTGTCCCCATAACTCATATCAATGTTGCTGGAACATGGAAAGCGGCGCACCCTGAATGGGGCTTTCCCATCCTTTATGCGGACCGGTGATCTCTACAATTTTTGCTGCAGCGGTATCGGCGTACAGCGCCTGCCCCTGCATCTCACCCGCAGCCCTGAAAATTTCTTTATTCGTAGAAGAATCAGTAATGAAAAAGGCGGTCGGCCTCACTTCAAAGATACCGGCATTTTGAATGATTACATCAGAAAAAATCTGGCCGCAGAACACGCCGTCGCTGATCATCGGTTTTCCGTAAATATTCAGCGGAACAATTTTGGCATTGATGGGGATGGAAATTGAATTATAAGCTTCGGTAACTTCATAAACATCTTTACTGTGGTCATGGAAGTAGTACACATCATACTGCTGATGAGACTCTGCTGACTTGGAGTTATATGGGAACAGATGATTTAAAATCAGCGCATCCGTCGTATGCAAATAAAACAGATCATTTTTTGCTGCATACCGTCCCAGATATGTCCATTCTTCCGCAAAAGCGCAAGCGGTAAACAGCATCAGCGTCATAAGGAAAATAAAAATTCGTTTCAGCATGTTGCACGTCCTTTCTTTAAAATGAGCGGTTAAATCTTTTCTTTCCCGCTTTCTTCTCTTTGCTGTTTGCATATCTTCAATAGCTCAGCATGTACTTCCGGTTGAAAAGATGCGGCTCATCATAGAAAGAGATGAAAATTGGGAGCGGCGCGTAACCGTTACGGAAATCTCCTGTCCGGAAGTAAAAGTTCACGCCACCGGATGTGAGCACCCAGGGAAGGAACTCCATGTCAGCGTTGCTGTCAATTTTGGACAGGATCAGCTTACGGGGATTGTCGCCCAAAACGTTCCATCCATATTTCTTTACCAGCCGGTCCAGCAGGGTATCGGCCAGCTCTTCTTTCGAGAGCTTGAACACATCAAGACTGCTTAACTTTTTACCGGTTCTGGCATCAAAGTTCAGCCCGCCGTAGCCCCACCGTTCTCCGGCAAAATCCCTGTGGAAGGAACGCTCCAGTAAGCTCAGTACCCTTGCGTCATCCCGTTCCAGTTCTACATAAACGAGCCAGCGCCCGTTGCGGATATCGCGGTTTCCTTTGGCTGCCAGTTCCTTTGATTCCCGGATATCTTTATCGAAAAAGGAGCGGGTCTGATCGCTTTCTTTTTTGAGGGAGGAAAGCAGATGGCCATGGGAAGCGTCTCTGGAAGTAAATACCGGCCATTGCACCTTCAGGATCAGTCCGTCCTTATCCCTTGTTTCAATGGAACGATCCTCTACCTGCAGCCATTTCGAAGCCCGGACATCTGACCGGAATTCCGGACGGGCGGCTGTTGCCATACTGCAGACCATCAGAAACAACAATACAAGGATACCAGTGATTTTTTTCATTTCCCAACACCTCCTGTAATTTGCCTTTTGGTTTTATCGTTGCCTTTTTATCATCGCTTTATTACATCATCGCTTTATTACTTATTACATTTTCTTTTCAACAGGTTTTCTGCTTTTTAAGTTCTTTCTTAAATTTTCACCGAAGTCAGCGATCATCTGCTTAAATAATTCCGTCGGTTTGATACCTGAGATTCCCGTTTCATCTATTTTATCGCGTTTATCATCTAGCGACCACACTTTTTGATTTGTTTTCGCATCCATCGCATCAAACCGTGCCTGTACAAATGCAGCGGGATAATCTCCTGCGGGAATATTGTAGACCTGTTGTTGCTGTATTGTGATCATTTGATATTGCCCTGTTGCGTCTAACACTGTTGTGGTAACCGGAACCATTGCCGTATAAGTATGTGCTTCCATAAATTTTTTACCGGTATCATATTGTGAAACGACACATTTGATAAGCAAATCATAATTGTCAAGCAGATATTTTTCGAAACGGGGCTGCTGTTCATCAGAAATATCTTTCACAAATTCTTTTGCGACAGTTCCTTCACTCTTCATAAAATTTTCTTTTGCTGCAGCAATCGAATCAACTTTATATTTTTGTTTTGAAAGTTTATCGGCAATATCTTTTTTGACCTGCGCAAAAAATAATTCTCTTGCTTCCTTGTCGCGAACGCCGTCTGTTATTTCGGGAGAAGCAGCATAATCTATGCAAATACTTTTTACTTTAGTAAAATTGTAACCTGAATCGATCCATTCTGTTTTTTCCGCGTAAACCGGGTTGACTATGAACAATAAGCAAATTAAAAAATATAAAACTTTAATCATTTTAAATCCTCTCATTAATAACGCTTTTTTATCGTCACTTTTTTGCTTCTAACAGACATTGGCGATAATGGTAACGATAACGATAACGTTACCCCCCAGGCTCAAAATCCTCTTCAAGAAAAGGTTCATTATGCTAATTTCAAGAAAAGACTCATTTCTTTATAACTTTGGTCGTAAAAACGACCAGCCTCGAAACGCAAACAAGCATGGTTACTTGGCTTCGGTTCCACCTACTCTTAAGTTATTAAAGATAGACATTGTTGGAATTTTTGATAGAAAAATAACTGCAGGATAGTCAATTCAAACTGTAAGAGTGCGGAGGCTTTGCGTTTGCGCGAAAACATCACGGTTACGAAAAGTCATGCAGGTTCAGCGGCTTGCCCTGCTGCATCATTTCAAATTCTTTTGTTGCCGGGATGGCTGATACGATTTTTAACGCGCCGTTTGTTTTGTCGATCCAGAAAGAAGCGTGATCTGTCCAGAGTTTTCCCCTGTTATGCTCCCGGAGAAAAATATAATGGCTTTCGATTTCGTAACCGGCGCTGACTAACGCAAAGGGTCCCATCCACTCTTTGGCAATTTCGTAAGCCTGTTTTGCTGTGATCATGATTACACGCCTCCTCTTCAACCAAATTTCTAATCGGCTTTGTTGTAAAATATATAGTAAAATTCTGTCCGTTTTTCCGCGCAGTTTCTTTCCAGTTGCGTTTAAAGCCATCAGTCTTTCAGTTCCCCCATGATGGCGCCGCCGATAATGAAAACAGCTCCAGCTATCTGCAGCAGCGTCATGTTTTCGCCCAGCAGCCAGGCGGAAAACAATAAGGCCGAGACCGGATCAATATAACTGACAAGCGCAACTGACTGGGCAGGCAGCTGCTGCATACTGGAAAAATAAAGAAAATAAGCAAGCCCCGTGTTCAGAAGACCGATTACCAGAAGATATGGTATGTCGGCTGCCAGCGGGTAAGAAAATCCCGAGGTAAAAAGCACGTACAACAATACAACCACAAAGGCTACATCGAGTTCTATAGCTGCTGTCTGTAATCCGCTGGTGTTTCTGATTTTTTTGTTGAAGACGATTAGAGCTGCATAAAACAACGCTGAACCAATCGCTGTAAATAGTCCTGCCATACTCAGTTTGCCGGCAGCAATACTACCGGTAATACACAGTAACCCGATAGCAACGATCATAACGGCAGTCAGTTTCCTCTTTGTAAGCTTTTCACGGAACAGCCAGGGCGAGAGCAGCAATACCAGCATGGGACCTGCATAATAAATCAGTGTAGCCAGGCTGACATTCAACATCCGGTACGCGGCAAACAGCGCCACCCAGTTTAAGCCGAGGGAGATGCCTCCTGCAAGAAGATTGCGAAGTTCCGCTTTAATCCGGCTAAATGTAACATCTTTCTGCAGCAGGACCAATGCTGACAACAAAAATCCTCCAATTAGCGTCCTCACGAGAACGATCTGACTGCTCTGCAGCGAGATATGCGACACAAGATATCCGTTTGTACCAAACAGCAGCATGGAAAGGATGTACATGCTGTAAAAAATACCACGGTTACGAAAAATCATACAGGTTCAGTCCTACTCCGTCCGCATCAAAACGGCGGTTCACCGTACCGGGAATGGCGCGCACAAAAATTTCGCAGGTTGCGGAGATGCGGCATTCGTTCAGGTGGCCGCCGTGGAGGTTCATCTGTTCGTCGCAGAAACTGATATGAATGTGCAGGTACACTTCGCCGTCCTTGCGCGAAACATTTCCGGCCAGCGCGGTAATTTCCATTGGACCGGAAAATTCAGTCTTGTGATATTCTTTTTTGCCTACATCGTAAAGGCCCACGACCGCATGGTCGGCAGCGCCCAGTCCTTCGATGGATGCCAGGGCGATCTGTTCAGTTTCGCAAAGTTTTGTGAGCGACGCAATGATTTCTTCGCCGCGGTCAAGACGTACAACATATGTATCGCTGAATTTTTTGTATTCCATTTAATTCTGCTCCTTTCGAAATATCTGTAACAAATTAACAACCTTATACTGGTTTGCCGTATTTCGTACGGCAATTGCATGCTGCGCTTTACTTTAAAATCATCTTCTATATTATTTATTATACCATTAAATCCGTGCGTATGAAACTGAAAAAGGCATCGAAAAAAATGATTTTCCGATGTCTTTTTCTTATCTTTGTTTTAAATTGTAATTTTTAAATGGAATTGACCGGAATTTACATCTGCCTGTACTTTAACGCTTACGCCTGATGCAGATACTTGTACTGTTCTTCTGTCAGCGTGTCCACATCAAAGCCCATGGCTTTCAGTTTGATGGACGCCACTTCCTGATCCAGTTCTTCCGGCAGCAGGTAGAGTTTGTTTTCCAGTTTGCCTTTGTTTTCCAACACATGGCGCATGGCCAGGAACTGCATGGCAAAACTCAGGTCCATCACTTCAGCCGGGTGCCCGTCGCCGCAGGCCAGGTTCACCAGACGCCCCTCGCCCAACAGGTTCAGCTGATGTCCGTTGGACAGTGTGTAACCCATAATATTGTTGCGGGCTTCAAAGGGCGGTTTTACACTTAATGCTTCCAGATCCGGCTTGTTGATCTCCACATCAAAATGTCCGGCATTGGCCAGAAGTACGCCGTCCTTCATTACTTCCATATGTTCTTTGCGAATGACATCCTTGCAGCCGGTGACAGTGATAAAGATATCCCCTTTCTTTGCCGCTTCGGACATGGGGAGCGTTTCAAATCCGTCAAACACGGCTTCGATGCCTTTAATGGGATTCACTTCCGTTACGATGACCCGGGCGCCCATGCCTTTGGCGCGCATGGCCACGCCTTTACCGCACCAGCCATAGCCGGCCACAACTACGGTTTTTCCGGCTACGATCAGGTTGGAGGTGCGCATAATGCCGTCCCATACGCTCTGGCCTGTGCCGTAACGGTTATCAAATAGATATTTGCAGTTGCTGTCGTTGACCGCGATCATGGGAAAAGCCAGTTTTCCTGCTTCCGCCAGGGCGCGAAGGCGCATTACGCCGGTGGTGGTTTCTTCGCTGCCGCCCCACAGTCCGGGAATCAGTTCCTGGCGTTTTGTGTGCAGCATGTTTACCAGGTCGCCGCCATCATCCACAATTAACTGGGGATGGGAATCCAGGGCTTTGTCCAGATACATGTCATATTCTTCGCCGGTGCAGCCGTGAGTGGCAAATACATTTATGCCCTTTGCTACCAGAGCCGCCGCCACATCGTCCTGTGTGGAAAGCGGGTTGCTTCCTGTTACGGTCACATTGGCTCCGCAGTTTTTCAGCGTCAGGGCCAGATAGGCGGTCTTGGCTTCCAGATGGATGGTGACCACCATGTTTATCCCTTTAAATAACTGAGTGGGCGCATACTTTTCGTTAAAATAATTTAACAAAGGCATATGGCCTTTTACCCAGTCGATTTTTTTCTGGCCGCTTTCTGCCAGGGAGATGTCGCGAATTATGCTTTCCATGTAAAGAGTTCCTCCTTAAGTACCTTTTCTTTTAACTCTGCAATAGATTTTTTGTATGGGGGCTTCAGCACCCCGTATTCTGTAATGATGCCGGCGATAAGTTTTGCCGGGGTTACGTCAAAAGACGGATTGAATACGCTGACTTGCGGCGGCGCGGAAACAGCGCCTTGGAAATTACGCACTTCCTCTGCCTTACGTTCTTCAATGGGAATCTGAGAGCCACTTTTGATAGAAAAATCGAACGTGCTGGCAGGGGCTGCGATATAAAAAGGAATGCCGTGGGCCTTGGCCGCCAGCGCCACGCCGTAGGTACCGATCTTGTTTGCAGTGTCCCCGTTGGCTGCGATACGATCCGCACCTGTGATGACGATGTTGATGCCTTTGGTCTTCATGGACCAGGCCGCCATGTTATCGGTGATGGTAGTGACGGGAATATTGTCTTCCAACAGCTCCCAGGCAGTAAGGCGCGAACCTTGCAACAAAGGCCGGGTTTCGTCGGAATAAACCATCTTCACCTTGCCCTGTTCGTGAGCGGAACGGATCACGCCCAGCGCCGTGCCCCAGCCGCAGGTGGCAAGCGCCCCTGCATTGCAGTGGGTTAAGATGACAGCCTCATCCGGAACAATTGCTGCGCCGTGCTCGCCCATCTTTTTATTTTTGGCAATGTCCTGCTCGTAAATTTTAATTGCCAGCGCTTCCAATTCGTTTGAAATTTGTTCTGCGTTTAAATTGGCTTCCGACATATTGCAGGCCGCGTCGTACATTACTTTTGTAGCCCAGGAAAGATTCACCGCTGTTGGACGGGCCGCGTCTAATTCATTGCGGGCTGCGTTAAATTTCTGTAACAAAATTTTTTGCGTCAGCGGAACCGTTTCAGATTGTTCGCTGAAATCTTTTCCCAAAACCATAGCGGCATACGTCTGCAACTTTGTTCCGGTCACAAAATTTTGTTCTTCAACTTTTTTATTTTTGTTTACAACGCTTTTTTGTTTTGCGTCTGCAATATTTTTATTTTTTGCTGTTTCTTTTTTCTTTTCAGAATTTGTTTCGTTTCCCGAAATCTGCCGCCATGCAAGAACCATGGCAAAAGCCGCCGCCGCTCCAATAGCCGGAGCGCCGCGTACTTCTAATTTTTGTATGGCTTCCCCCACGCGCTGATATGTGTTGCAGGGAATCCATTCCACTTTCAGGGGAAGTTGCGTTTGGTCCAGCAGGATCAGTTTGCCCCTTTCCCATTTCATCGTTTCAACCATAATGCAGTTTCGCTTTCTAAATTGTAATTTGTGTGGCCCG
>DDQB01000029.1 GCA_002342505.1 Acidaminococcaceae bacterium UBA2453 | reverse complement strand
GTTTGCCTGGTGGCGGTGACGAAGAATCATCCGGCGTCTGTGATTTCTGAGATTGAAGCGCTGGGCGTGGGAAATGTCGGCGAGAACCGGGTGCAGGAAGCCAAAGAAAAACAGGAAGAGGTTGGGCATCCGGGCCAATGGCATCTCATCGGGCATCTGCAGACCAACAAGGCAAAGCAGGCGGTGGAGCTCTTCGACCTGATTGAATCCGCGGACAGCGAGCATCTGCTGCGGGCGCTGGAAAAAGAATCGGGAAAACTGAATAAATCGACGGATGTGTTGCTGCAGATCAACATTGCCCGGGAACCGCAGAAGACCGGGTTTCTGCCGGAGGCCTATGAAGCGGCGTTGGAAATCTTAGATGAACTGCCGCATGTCAATGTGCGGGGCGTGATGGTGATTGCGCCCAACACGCCGGATCAGGGTGTGATCCGCGCTGTATTCCGCAGCGGGTATGAATATTTTTGCGCCCTGAAAAAACGGCGGAACGGAATCGACCTGCTTTCCATGGGGATGAGCAACGATTATGCGATCGCAGTGGAAGAAGGCGCGAACATCGTGCGGGTCGGCACGGCGCTGTTCGGCCCACGGGATTACAGCAACCGGGGCTATTGAGGACGCTGAAAGCGATTCCTTAGATTAAATTCAGAGGAGACGGAAGATGGGAAAGAAAAAATTGTTAGACCGGATTTCTGATGCATTAGGCTTATATGATCCGGACGATCCGAATCGCGTAATAGAAGAAGAGGTTGAAGACGAAGAAGAGATCGAGGAAGAACCGGAGAAACCGGAAAAGAAAAGATTCCCGAGAGCGGTTCGTCCGGTGCCTGTGGTAAAGAAGGAAGAGTCCGTGCCGGAGCCGGAAATAAAGAATGAAAATGAAAAGAAGCCGGGACTGCTGTCGCGGGTGCGGAAGCATAAAAAGGAAGAACGTACGATCCAGATGAAGACCACGTCGGAAGTGCGGGTGGTGGTCATTGAGCCGACGAGTTTTGACGATTCCCAGAAGGTGGCAGACTTTTTGCGGAATGACCAGCCTGTGGTCGTGAATTTTGAAACGACGGACCAGTCGGTCAAAAAACGAATGACGGATTTTATCAGCGGGACGATTTACGCGCTGAACGGAACGGTCCGGACCATTGGTCCGAACATCCTTGTCTGCGCGCCGCGCAATGTGGATATTGACGCGGAAGCGGAAGTGTACGGAGGGGAAAGAGGGGGATCCTCATGGCCGAAAAACTGAATCTTAAGAAGCTGGCGTTCATCGGCGGCGGCGCTATGGGGGAAGCCATCATCAAAGGCATTACCCGCGCCGGGCTGATGGATCCCGCGGCGATCTTTGTGGGAGCCCACCGGCAGGAACGGGCGGATTATCTGCATGATACCTACGGCGTGACGGCGCTGATCGATAACGCGGAAGTGGTGAAGAATGCGGAGATGGTCGTTCTGGCAATCAAACCGCAGATGGTGGACAGCGCGCTGGATAAAACGCTGGCGGCGGCTGTTGACAGGAACGCTGTGATCCTGTCCATTATGGGCTCTGTTACGATTGAAAAGATTGCGAATATTTTTAAGGGGCATGCGGTGATCCGTACGATGCCCAACACGCCGCTTGCAGTGGGCGCGGGCATGACGGCCATTGCGCCGGGGGATAACGTGCCGGATGCCGCGGTGCAGACGGCTTTGAAAATTTTCGGCTGCTGCGGGGAAACGCTGCTGATCCAGGAAAAAGATATTGAAGCGGTGACGGCGGTTTCAGGCTGCGGACCGGGATATGTGTATGTACTGATTGACGCGTTGGCGGATGCGGGCGTTATGGCCGGTCTTCCCCGGGCGGCGGCCATCAAGCTGGCGGCCCAGACCTTTGCCGGTTCCGGAAAGATGGTGCTGGAAACAGGACAGCATCCGGCTGTGTTACGGGACATGGTCACCTCCCCCGGCGGCACGACCATCGCCGGCATTAAAGCGCTGGAGAACGGCGCGGTGCGCGGCGCCATGTACAATGCGGTGCAGGCAGTGCTGGACCGCAGCGAAGCGCTGAAGAAACATTAAGCGGAATCAGCGCTTTCCTAAGAATTTTCACGCGTCCGTAACGGTTGCGCGAAGGATCAATATATTGAACTTGTATTGAAGGATTTTTTGTAATGGCAGACAGAGATAAAATTTTACGTTACTTTAAAGCCAGCGGCGATGAAGAACTGGCGGCAAGGCTTGCAGACCTGGCGGAGCATGCCCGGAAGACTTCCAAGTTCAAGGTCAGTGAGTTTCTGGACCCGCATGGTAAAAATGTAGCGGAGATTGTGGCGGCAAACATGGAGGGCATCCGGCTGGAACTGGACGGCGGGTTCCCTAATGCAGAACGCGCCAAAGCTGCGTTTGTGGCGGAGGATTACCAGGGAAAGATCGACTTCGGTCTTGTCTGTTATCTTGTGAAGTGGGATAAGCGATACTATACGTTAGGACATCGGGATATTCTGGGCGCGTTTATGGGCATGGGATGCGAGCGTGAAATTTTAGGAGACATCGTGCTGGTTCCCGAAGGCGCGCAGTTTGTTTCGGACAAAACGTTTACCAACTATATTGAAAGCAATTTAACACAGATCGGCGCGGCGCATGTAAGCCTGCAGCAGATTGGCGCCGACGAATTGCAGATGAAAGAAGAGAAAGTGAAGATCATTTCAGCTACGGTGGCCGCTTTGCGATTGGACGCGGTAGCCGCGGCGGGATATGGCATGAGCCGCTCCCGTATGGCTGATGAAATAAAGAGCCAGAATGTGAAGATCAACTGGAAGGAAGCGAAGAACGGCGCCCAGTCTGTGGCGGAAGGAGATGTGATCTCGTTTCGCGGACGGGGACGGGTCGAACTTTCGGAAATTCGCGGCACAACGAAAAAGGGCCGCTGCAGCATTACGCTGAAACGGTATGTATAATAGGAGGAAACGAGATGCTGACACCCTTGGACTTAAATGGAAAAACCTTTTCCAAAGGATTCCGCGGCTATGACGCGGAGGAAGTAAATCAGTTTTTTTCACAGGTATCCAGAGATTATGAACGCTTATATCAGGATAATGTAGAATTGAAAGATTCTGTAGAACGGGTGAGCGCCAAGCTGGAGTATTACCAGCGGATGGAAAACACCATGCAGAGCACGCTGGTGGTTGCGCAGGAAACGGCGGACGAGGTGAAGAAAAGCAGTCTGCAGAAGGCTGAAATGATGACCAAGGAAACCGAGCTGGCCTGCAACAAACAAAAGGAAACGGTGGCTGCATACTGCAATAAACTGCGGGCTGATACGGAAGCGGAAATTACCCGGCTGAAAGGGGAAGCGGACGCGTATGCGGAAATGACCCGTAAAAAGGCGGATGAGTATGCGGCGCAGGTTCGGAACGAGGCTGATACGTACGGCAAAACGACCCGTACTGATGCGGATACGTATGCATCCGGACTGCGCAGCAAGACAGATTCTGTCACCAACAAATTAAAAGAAGATACACAGTCTTTTGTGGATAAGATGAAGAGCCTGGCGGAGATTGAAGTGGCCAAGCTGAAGGTGAGCGCCCAGGATAATTGCAAGTCTCTGCTGGCAGACAGCCGGGAACAGGCCCGCACGCTGGAAGCGGAGGCGTCGGCCCACGCCAACCAGGTGATGGCGGAAGCGAACCAGCAGTCCCAGAACATTGTTGCGGAAGCGACCCGGAAGGCGCATGAGATGATTGCCAACGCCCAGAAACAGTCACAGGATATGGTGGCGGAGGCTACGAAAAAATCCCAGCAGATGCTGGCGGAAGCGACGGAACGCAGCCGCAGTATGGTGCATGAGGCGACGGAGCGGAGCCAGAAGATGGTGTTTGTGGCGGAATCGAAAGCGTCTGCGGCCATGGATACATATAATACGCTGGTGACGAAAGCCAATTCCCAGAGCAAGCAATTGAGAAGCCTGCTGCAGTCGCAACTGGCTTTGTATGATAATTTTGACGCGGAATTTGCCGTTAACGAATTAGTACAGCCTAAACTGCAGGCTGTGAAAATGGCGGAACCGGCGCTGGAAACGAAAGTGGAAGCGGTTCCGGAAAAAACTGTAGAAACAGTATCGGTACAACCGATTGAACCGGCGGAGGCGGAAATTGTAAAGCCGGTCGTCGCCAAAGCTGAAAAAGAAGAAATGGAACCGCCGGCAGAACCGGAAAAGGAAATGGCGGTGCAGACAGGACCGGCGCAGGGTGTTGCAGAACAGAAACAGGAAGCCGCGCCTTCTGGCGCTGCCGAAGAAATGTCGCATACGCAGCTGTTCGCGCGGTTTAAACCGCGCAATTCCGTAACGTTTAACCGGAACGGGTTCCCCCGCAAAAATGCCGATCTGCGCGTGGCGTTGAGCGAACTGCAGAAAAAAGCCGAACCGAAGCCGCAGGGTGAAGATGTAAAACCGGAAGATGTAAAACCGGAAGAAAACAAGGAATCCTGATTATGATCATTCTTGTGCGACACGGGGAAGCGACCCATCATACGGAACACCTCACAGGCGGCTGGACGAATTCGGATCTGACAGGCAAGGGCCGGGAGCAGATCGAAGCGGCGGCGACGAAGCTGGCCCGGGATTTTGCCGGCGGCATGCCCCGGTTCCGGATCCTGTGTAGCGATCTGAAACGGGCCCATGAGTCTGCGGAGATTTTCGCAAAGAAACTGGGAATCAAAAAAGTAGAAGACTTTTCTTTCCTGCGGGAAAAGAATAACGGGAAAGCGGCAGGCCTGAAGGAAAGCGAAGCCAAAGCCCTGTATCTTCCGCCGGCTACCTTAAAGGAACTGGATCACCGGAATTATCCGGGAGGGGAGACGAGGCGTGAGTTTTTC
>DDQB01000109.1:30044-34919 GCA_002342505.1 Acidaminococcaceae bacterium UBA2453 | reverse complement strand
TATGAAGGCGGCATCACCCGGGCCACACAAACTTCAATTTTACAACAGGGAGGGATACACCATGAAACGCACGCGCACAATATTTTCCATGATCGTGATGACGCTGCTCCTCATGATCTCTGTTTCCGTCGGGGCCGCGCTCCCGCAGGACGGCGTCTACGAAAAGAAAGACGAAACCGGAAAAGTCGTCGCCAAAATGTATGTGCTTTCGCTGAGCGGGAAAGGCGTGGCCGGGCCCGGACAGCTCACTATGGAAAGCGCCGGCGGCGCGCCGTACATTGCGCTGGAAGCCTACGATGGAAACGGGAACGTGACGGAAACGCTGGCGACTACGTATATATGGAAAACGCATACGGCTGGCGCAGGGGAGACGGGTCTTCGACTGACCGGCGAGAATCTGCGCAACTCCCAGGAAATGGGGAAAAAATTTACGCCGGAACGGTTCAGTGCTTCTTTTGGGGAACAGGTGGGGTTCCAGTTCCTGGATGAGGGCGAAGCCCATGTGTATCGCTGCGGCCCGGCGCTGGATGGGACCTATACAAGGTATGACGATTTTACAGGCTGGTATCCGCTATCCATGTTCCTGTATGCTTATGAAAGCTCGTATAATATGAAAAGCTTTTATGATCAGTCCCTTTCGCCCAATACATACACCTGTACCAATGTGGAGAGCACTCCCTATTTTGGCGATTATTATCATCTCATGGTTTCCAATCCGGCAAAGCAGGATATGTGGGAAGTGATAGCGGAGAAAAGAATGCATATTGTGATGGAGTGCCATCAGCATGACTATCATTTCCTGTTTGTAAAAGACGATTACCACGGCGATCCGTCCTGGGTGGGCCTCACCTGGAGCACCTTTACCGGTTCGGCCATGACCTATACGAATGCGCTGTATCTGCACCGGCATCTGACGGTTCACGAGCCTGACATGCTGGCGGATCCGGAAACCTATATCCGCATGACGGATTTCTACTGCGGGGAAGGAGAAAATGCAACGACGACCAACGTTATGGCTGTGCTGCAAAAGAAAAACAACGAACTGGTCAAGCTGGGGCAGGCGTCTATCAGCGACCGGGGAGGCGAGATCCGCCTCCATAAAATGATGGGCCGGGCATCCATTAAAGGCGACGGCGTCCGGATCCGCCAGGCTCCCAATACCAACTGCGCGATCCTGGGCGAAAAAGATAACGGGTATCCGCTGACGGTACTGGGTTATGTGCAGCAGACCGGGGAAAAGTACATGGCTTTCACCTGGGCCAAGGTCCGGCTGGACGACGGAACGGAAGGCTATGTGAGCGGTCAGTTCATCCAGGGGATTGAGGCGTATTAAAAATTGGCGCGTATAAAGGAAGCGTCGGTTGGCTCGCGGCAGGAATTTGCATTTTCCTGTATCCGGCGGCGCGGAAAATTTTCCGATGATACAATGCGGTAACGTAAAAGGACTGGACAGGAGTAACATCCTGTGCCAGTCCTTTTTTTGAGGGGGTGCTAGGGAAGCACTGATTAATTCGTCCGCGCGATTGTCGGTGCGTTTTGTGAATGGCTNNTGCACGCTTGCCGGTGCGTTTTGTGAATGACTGCGTCAATGTCTCTTGACGCAGCCCCGCTGCGCCTTCGAGCCATTTCCTTGTCATTCGCAAAATGCCCTCGGCAATCGCACAAACTCATTTAATCAGCGGTTCCTTATAAAGGGAGGTGTAGTTGATTTTATATTCTATTCCGGCTGTTGCTCAGTATCGCATTCCCATCAATCGTAAACGTATTCCACCGTTTCCGCATTGTTGCTGCGATGATTGTTGTTGGCGATGATCGCGCCGATGAGACCGCCGATCAGCAGCGCGCCGATTACCGTGCCGGTGTTATCTTTGCGATAGGAATCGTGATGATGTACGGGCGGCGCCGGATGATGATGGATCACCGTCGGCTGTTGCCGGGGGGCGCTTCTGTGGACGGCCGGCCCGCGATGGATGGCGCCGCTTTTGTGCGCCATGGGTCTTACATGGTGCGGCGCGTTTTTATGGATAGCGCCGCCATGGTGGATCGTGCCGCTCTTGTGGGCCATGGGTTTTACATGATGCGGCCCGCTTTTGTGAACGGCGGAACCGCGATGGATGGAGCCGCTTTTGTGCGCCATAGGCTGCGCCTTGTGCTGCGGCGCCTGTTTGCGGACGGCTGCGCCGTGATGCTGTGAGTTGCTTTTCTGCATCGGGCGGGCCTGGTGTTTAGGCGCGCTCTGGTGCATGGGCCGCGCCTTATGGACGGATGGGCCTTTCTGCGTCGGACGGACCTGCTGGTGCTGGGCCGGTCCCCGGCCGCCGCCGTTGTGGCGGGCGGATGCCGCCTCGGAAACGCCCATCAAAAAAGAGGTGCTCAGGAAACTTGTCATCAGCGCTACGGCCAATACTTTCTGTAATCGTTTTTTCATCGTCATGTCAATCCCCCATTTCTGCCGGTGATGTTCTGATTGCGAATCGTCCTGTCCGGATCATGTATTGCCGGACAGTTTTTTGTTATCTGAATCATATCAGCTGGTTGGGGCGAAACCATGACAAATTTATGTTTTTTCCATGGCAGCTTTTCTTTTTCTGCGCTGTGGGACAGAAACGTTTTTGACGGCGCGTTTCGCATTTGCGTGGCAGAGAGCGGGACATGGAAGATTTTTCTGCAGAGATGAAAAAATAATTCAGATGTGATATAATACCCCGGTAAAAGAAAAATCCAAAAGCTTTGTGCGCTCCCGGGAAACGACAAAGAGCGCGGCAGTTTTTTAGACGCAGGAGGATCGTCATGATTGATGTAAAAAAACTGGAATACGAATTTAAAAAATATATGGATATGTACAAGGCAGATCCGGAGCTGGGACGCCTGATGCAGCAGATGACCTTTCAGGAACTGTTCAACGAAAAATTTATGAAGGAGAACAGCAAATTTACTTCGCTGGACGATATGCTGTTCAGGAGCGACTTCGGCCTGACGAATCCGATGGAGATCGAAAAAGTAAATCAGGACAAGTGGAACGCGTTCATCGCAAAAAATACGGAATGCGAGAACTGGCACCAGTTCGGCAAGCTGGCCATGATCGACTGGATGAAGACGGTCATCGACCTGTGGGAACAGGTGCGGGAAAAGCGCGCGAAGGAAGCCAAAGAAGCAAAAAAGGCGGAGAAGAAAGCGCAGAAAGCAGATAAGTAAAAAGCAAAATAGATAGCGGCTCCTTTTTTGCCTGTCGATGCTGCGACAGGCAGAGAAGGGGCTTTTTATTTTCCAAAAAACTTTCTGCTAAAAGCCGCTTGCTAAATTACGCTATTCATAGTAGAATACAGGTGTATAAACTGAGAGTTTTTAATTTTTTATAGAAGATATTTTGATTTTTAGTCGGCAAAGGAAGTGAATGTATGCGCATTTCAACGAAGGGACGGTATGCAACGAGATTGATGCTGGATCTGGCGTTGCATTACGATTGCGGATATATTCCGCTGAAGGCGGTTTCCCAGCGGCAGAATATTTCCGATAAATATCTGGAACAGATCATCACCCAGCTGAGCCGGGCGGGATTTGTACGCAGCGCCCGGGGCGCCCAGGGCGGGTATCAGCTGACAAAAGCCCCGGAGGAATATACGGTGGGCGATATCCTGCGGACGACGGAGGGAAGCCTGGCGCCGGTGTCCTGCCTGGAGATGAACGGCGGAACCTGTGAGATGGCGCGCAACTGTGTGACGATGGAAGTGTGGCAGCAGATTGAAGACGCGGTAAACGGCGTAGTGGATCATATTACGCTGGCGGATCTGGTGAAACGCTATCATGAAAAAGCCGGCGCGGATTATGTAATTTAAGGGAGAACTGATTAAATGAGTTCGTGCGGGTGAACGGACGGAAGTTTTGGGATTTTTTACGATACAGGAGGAGACCATGACAAAAATTGCAAGAAGCCTGACGGACCTGATTGGGCATACGCCGTTGCTGGAAACAAAAAATTACAATAAAGAATTTGCGCCGAACGCGACGATCCTGGCGAAGCTGGAATATTTTAATCCGGCGGGCAGCGCCAAAGACCGGATCGCATTTGCTATGGTGAAGGATGCGGAGGAAAAAGGGATTTTAAAACCGGGCGCGACCCTGATCGAGCCTACCAGCGGCAATACGGGTATCGGACTGGCTTCGGTGGCGGCGGCCCGGGGATACAGGCTGATCCTTACCATGCCGGAGACCATGTCGCTGGAGCGCCGCAACCTGGCCAAGGCCTACGGAGCGGAACTGGTGCTGACACCGGGCATCAAAGGCATGCAGGGCGCAGTGGAAAAAGCAGAAGCATTGCTGAAGGAAATTCCCGGTTCGTGGATCCCCAGCCAGTTTGACAATCCGGCCAACCCTGCCGTGCACGAAGCGACGACCGGTCCGGAAATCTGGAAGGATACCGACGGCAAGGTGGATATTTTTGTAGCTGGCGTCGGCACCGGCGGTACGGTTTCCGGCGTGGCTGCGTATTTGAAAAAGAAAAATCCAAACGTAAAAATTGTGGCGGTAGAGCCCTACGATTCCCCGCTGTTGTCCAAAGGACAGGCGGGTCCCCATAAGATTCAGGGCATCGGGGCCAACTTTGTGCCGAAAAATTTTAATAAAAAACTGGTGGATGAAATTATGCCGGTGAAATCGGAAGACGCCTTTGCGACGGCGCAGCATCTGGCGCGGACGGAAGGGCTGCTGGTTGGCATTTCTTCCGGTGCGGCCCAGTATGCGGCTGCGGCGCTGGCGGCCCGTCCGGAAAATAAAGGCAAGGTCATTGTGGCGTTGTTGCCGGATACCGGCGAACGGTATTTATCTACGCCGGGATTTGTGAAATAAAAGGAAGTACTGATTAAATGAGTTTGTGCG
>DDQB01000109.1:25821-29963 GCA_002342505.1 Acidaminococcaceae bacterium UBA2453 | reverse complement strand
CACCGACAAGCGTGCAGACGAATTAATCAGTGCTTCCGATAGAATCGTTTGCAGGTCCGCCGCCTGTGGCGCGGATTGCGAAACTGCAGAAAAATTGAAAAGAAATGCAGAAAAATTGAAAAGAAAAACGAAAAGATAAGAAATGAGGAACATCATGATTACAAGGGAAGAAGCCTGGAATTTGCTGACAGAATACAATAAAGACCCGTTCCACCTGCGCCATGCGCTGACGGTGGAGGGCGCCATGCGGCATTTTGCCCGGACGTTGGGCTACGGAGAGGAAGAAGAGTTCTGGGGCATCGTAGGGTTGCTGCATGATCTGGATTTTGAACAGTTCCCGGATCAGCACTGCACTAAATCTCAGGAGATCATGCGGGAACGGGGCCTGGACGAACGGCTGATCCGCGCGACGGCAAGCCACGGGTATGGCATCACGGTGGATATTAAGCCGGAGCATGAAATGGAAAAAGTGCTCTTTGCCTGCGATGAACTGACGGGACTGATCGGCGCATGCGCGCTGGTGCGTCCGTCTAAAAGCGTGCAGGATATGGAAGTGAAATCGGTAAAGAAAAAATTTAAGCAGCCCAGCTTTGCGGCAGGCTGTCACCGGGAAGTTATTTCGCAGGGAGCGGAGATGCTGGGCTGGACGCTGGAAGATCTGATCGCGAAGACCATCGAGGCCATGCGCGTGGATGAAGCGAAGATCAATGAGGAGTGCGCAAAGTTTGCAGGGTAATTTGTTAATCAGCACTTCCTTAAAATTTGTGTGACGGAACGCGGTCTTGCGTTATGCTGTCAGGCAAAAAGAGTTTAAAAACGGATTGAAAATGAACAAGCAAAAAGTTTTAATGGCTATGAGCGGCGGCGTGGACAGCAGCACGGCTGCGCTGCTGCTGCAGGAGGCCGGGTATGATGTGGTCGGCGTGACGCTGAAGATGTTCGAGAATAAAGAGCTGGGACTGGAGGGCGACAGCAGTCTGGCCAATGCAGGGGATGCGAAACAGGTTGCCGATAAGATGGGATTTCCCCATTACGTGTTCGATTTCTGCAAATTTTTTCGCGCCGGCGTGATCGATCATTTTATCAGAGAATATGAACAGGGACGCACGCCAAATCCCTGCGTGGACTGCAATAAGCATGTGAAGCTGGGGCAATTGTTTGCCCGTGCGGCCGAGATGGGATGCGCGTATGTTGCTACCGGGCATTATGCCAATGTAAAGTTCGATGAAGCAAGGGGACGCTGGCTGTTGCTGCGGGGAGAGGACCGGCAGAAGGACCAGAGTTATATGCTGTATACCCTGACACAGGAACAGCTGGCGCACATTTTGTTCCCGCTGGGGCATATGCATAAGACGGAGATCCGCGACAGGGCGGAGACAGAAGGGCTGGTCAATGCCCGGAAACCGGACAGCCAGGACATTTGTTTTGTGCCGGACGGAGACTATGCGCGGGTGATCGAAAGAATTACAAAGCGCAAGCCGGCGCCGGGCAAGTTTGTGCATCTGGACGGAACCGTGCTGGGATCCCATAAAGGGCAGCTGCATTATACGATCGGGCAGCGGAAAGGGCTGGGTATTGCCTATGCGTATCCGTTGTATGTAATCAAAAAAGATATTGAGAAAAATATTGTGTATCTGGGACCGCAGGATGCGCTGTTTTCGGACACACTGATCGCAGAGAATTGCAATTTGATTTCTGTTCAGGAACTGAAGGGCCCGTTGCGTGTAACGGCCAAACCCAGATACCGGGCCAAGGACGTCCCGGCTGTGATTGAACCTGCCGGGGAGGGGACTGTCAGGGTAACCTTTGATGAGCCCCAGCGGGCGCTGACGCCGGGACAGGCCGTGGTGTTCTATCAGGATGATGTGGTAGTCGGCGGCGGCACGATCCGCTGATACATGCGCTGCGTGAATGAGTGACAGTTTTGATTTTTGTACGAGGATTATTATGGCGAGTCGAAAATTTTATTGTAAATTAATGCGGGTACTGGCGACAGGGGTTCTGTTTGCCGGCGCGTCGTTTGCCCCGCTGGCCGGCGAGGCGTCGCTGCCGCGGCATCCGCAGCCATCCGGCAATGCGGCGGACCGAATCTGGAATCAGAGAAGAAATGAAACGGTTTCTGCCGGCAATGCTTCACGGCCTGCGCCGCAGCAAAGGCCTGCGGCCGCAGTAAAACCGCGCGATCATGCGGTACAGCATGAGCCTGCGATCCCGGCGTCAGGGACAACGGGTTATACGGAGGCAGAACTTCGGGAACGGCTGGCAAAAAAATACACACAGCCCAAACCGGAGTTCCGCAGGGTGTCCGGTGCTGCGGCAGGTGCGGATTACCGGCCCGGTTCTATGGATGTGAAGATCCCTTCGTTGTTCTTTCCGCCGGATGAAGTAAAAGATGTTTCGGAAACATTTGCGGAAAATCCCGATGGAACGTTTGGCGTCCGCGCGCCCGACGACAGAGACCGCCTGCACACCGGATACAGCTCTGCTGCCCGGCAGCAGTTGCAGGAAGAACAGAGGCGGCGTATTAAGGCTGCCCCGGGCGGAGCGTCGCAACCAAAAGGAACTGCAGGTTACAATCGGGGAAATGCAAACCCCAAATATAAAACGGTTACGATACAGGTTCCGGTTCCGGCCCCGTCTCCTTTTCGCGGGCTGACCAACGGAGATTTCCGCTGGTTCACCAACAGCAAAGGGCACTATGTGGTGGCGTTGCCTTCTTCTTTGCCGCAGAATCCGCTGCAGGGGCTGCCGGCAGACGGGCCCATGGCGATCCGTAACGCGTCGCAGTCGGAATTTATGGCAGTCACTTCAGACGATCCGTCGGACACTTATTATTACAAAAATCAGGATACCTTCCCGAATTATGGAAAGGCAGTTCCGGTTTATACGGAAACGCGGAAAAATATCCAGGGGGATGATGTGGCAATCAAATATATCCGCTATTATCTTGGCGGACAGTATTGCATCATCGTGGACAGCGCAGGAAAACGGGGCGTGAGGACATACCGCGCGGCGTTTGTTTTCCCGGAAAGCAAACAGTATGAATATCTGCCTAAAGCGTTATATGCCATAGAAAACCTGAAAGGATTATAAGCGTTTGCTGTCGGAGGAAGATTGAATTCCTTTCGTTTTACCTTGCCGAAAACAAATTAAATTGCTGAAACAAAAAACGCCGGAGCAGTCCGGCGTTTTTCTGTGAAAAGAAAGATTAAGAAAGAGCTGATTAAGTCAAAAAAGAAAAGTTATAACTGTGTCTGTTGGACCTGGTTATTACTGTAGCGTTTGTAATGCGGCCGCATTCTTTACAAGAATGACGCCGGCAGCTTGCATTTTTTCCAGCGCGGCTTTTGTGGTGTCCGGGGCAATGCCGCGGCAGGCCGCTTCGTTCAGGATCACGGCGAAGCCGGCCTCTTTTAATTGCAGGACTGTGTTCAGTACGCAGTAATCGGTTGCCAGTCCGCCGCAGATGACGGTCGTGATCCCGTTCTGCCGCAGGAATTCAATGACGCCGGTGCTGTATTTATTAGACAGATCGTGATAGCAGGCGCCGTAGGGATGTTTGTCCGGTTCAATGCCTTTCAGGCTTTGGAATGCGTAAGAGTTCGGATCCAGCCCGTCGATAAAATCGAACCCGGGCGTGCCCACGATAGCATGCTTCGTCCAGTACAGATCCAGATCGGGGTATCCGGTTATGGGCGTAAGGGAAGGATGTTCCGGTGTGGCGATCCATTTCGCGTAAGGGGAGTGGGCGTCCCGGGAAGCGACGCGCAGGGAAGCGAAGGCTGCCTGGGCATTCAGTTCCGGCACAATTTTATCACCCTCGGCCACCGGCAGTTCATCGGGGCAGAGAGGGGTGAAGGTTTTCTGGGCATCGATGTCAAAGGCGGTAATATATTTTTTGTCTGGCAAATGAAATTTCGTCATGGGAAACCTCTCTTTCTTTTACGGATGCATTAAATAAATCAGGTTGTATTATAATCCGGCATGAGGCAGGACGCCTCTTGCGTAAGTGATTACTACAGATTATATACGCAGAAGCAAAATATGTAAAGGCAACACGGATGAATCTGTGTTTACGGAGACAATGGATACGTTTCTGATACGGGCGCGGTTATAAGGAAGCGCTGATTAATTCGTCTGCA
>DDQB01000109.1:10995-25757 GCA_002342505.1 Acidaminococcaceae bacterium UBA2453 | reverse complement strand
CGGTGCGTTTTGTGAATGGCTGCGTCAATGTCTCTTGACGCAGCCCCGCGCACAACTTTCGAACACAAATTACATAATGCAAACGAACGGATAAAAATATTTCGAACGTTCGCAATAAAACTCTTGACAAACGAACTGTTTAGTTATTATAATTACAGCAAACAAACGTTTTGAAAGAGGTGAACGTAATGAAAAAATTTTTGGTTGCTTTTGTATTAGGCGCTATGCTGAGCGGCGGTTTTACATATATGACGGTCTCCGCTTCTGCGGAAATTTTTGAAAAACAGGTGATCACCGTACACACCGGCGATACTCTTTGGGATATTGCAGCGGAGTGGAGCGGCAAGGACGAGGATGTTCGCGAGATGATCCTGCGGATCCAGAAGGAAAACAATCTGACGGGAAGCAGCCTGGCAGTGGGCCAGCGGCTGGTCATCCCGGTTCGCCGGACGGTGACGGAGGTGGTTGCCGAACAGAATGAGCGGAATGCCCATGCTGCGCAGCTTGCCGTTCGGTAATACCGCCCTGTTCTTTCCTTGCAAATGGAAAACGATTATAGTTTTTCCCAATAGTTCCCCGGAATGACGATGTCATGTCCGGGAATTTTTTTTGCGTCAAAGAAAGAAAGCAGATCGTCGGCTGTTGCCGGTTCCGGTTTTGGAAGCTGGCCCAGCAGCCAGGCGATGTAGCCGATCAGTGGTTCCGGATCCGGACATTGCTGCCGGAGAAATCCCAGGTCGGCGGCTTTGTCCCGTTTGGCAAGGCGCGCGCCTTCCCCGGTGATGAGCAGGGGCAGATGAAGATAGCAGGGAGGTTCGTATCCGAAGGTCCGGAATAAAAAGATCTGGGGAGCAGAAGAACTTAACAGGTCGCATCCCCGTACCACTTGTGTGACGCCCATGAGGGCGTCGTCTGCCGTGACCGCCAGCTGGTAGGCAAACACGCCGTCGCTGCGGCGGATGATGATATCACCCCAGTCGCGGGCCAGATTAAATGTCTGGGATCCGTAATGCCCGTCGGTAAAACAAATCGTTGTATCGGGCAGGATCAGCCGCGTGGCCGGACTGCGACGGCTTCTTTTTTGTTTGATTTCTTCCGGGGTGAGATGTCGGCAGGTCCCGGCATAGACCACCCGCCCGTCGGAAGCATGGGGCGCGTCGGCTACATGGAGTTGGGCGCGGCTGCAGAAGCAGGGGTAAATGAGATTTTTTTCGGCTAATTGCTGATAAAAATTTTCGTAGACAGCGGTCCGTTCACTCTGATACGGAATTTCCGCATTGTCCCAGGTGAGGCCCAGCCATTCCAGGTCCGAAAGGATCAGGTCGGCAAACTTTCTGGGGCAGCGCATTGGATCCAGATCCTCCATCCGCAGCAGAAATTTTCCGCCGGCGCTTTTTGCACAGAGCCAGGCTGCCAGTGCGGAATAAACATTCCCCAGATGCATACGGCCGCTGGGCGAGGGGGCGAAACGTCCTGTCGGCGGCTGCACAGACGGGAGATCGCTTTTTTTGTTTTCATTTATTGTTATCATTTTATTTTCGTTTTGCCTGTCCATATTTTGTTTCTCTTTTCACTTTGATTTTTCCGAAACGCATTTGCTGCGCGTCGGATTTTGAAAACTTTCTCTTTTTTCATAAGTTCATAAATATTTCATCTTTTATTATAGCATAATGTATATAATATAGGAGTAGGTTAAAATTTGAAACCGGTCGTCGGAATCTGCGGCGTCTGTCGTAAATTTTGCAGGGAAGGCTGCATAGAATAGGGCGAGGTAAAAGATTATGGATGAGAACGAAGTAAAACAGACAGTTGATGCGTCTGAAAAAGCGGAAAACAATGAGGAACCATTGCAGGACGAAGCGCGCGGTGCGGAAACGATCGACGTGACTGCGGAAGCCGTGGAAGAAAAGGCGGAAGAAGCTGCGAAGACTGCCGGCGAAAAAGAAGGCGCATCTGCGGAACCGGAAACAGATTCCGGTGAAAGCGCTGCAGAGGAAACGGAAGAAACTGTTTCTGAAAAGAAGGAGATCGAACCGCTGGAAGATATTGATACTGAATGGGAAGCAGAAAAACTTTGCCGTTGGGGCGCGGCCCGCGCCAGCGTGCTGGTGGTGGCGCCGGTGTTGGGGACCATGGCGCTGATTGCCAATGAAGTATATATGATCACCCGGCTGGCAGACCTGCGGGGCGTGAAGATTTCCGAAGGCACGGCGTTAGGACTGCTGGGTTCATTAGGCGCAACGTTTATCGGGCAGTCTGTGTTTACCCTGATCCCTATTGCCGCGATCCAGATCCCTCTGGCCGTATCCATTACGTACGGCGTAGGCAAGGCGGCCAACGCCTGGCTGAAGGCGGGGCGTCCGGAAGACATCGCCAGCTTCCGCGAAGTGTTTGAAAAAGCGCGGAAGGAAGGCGCGGAAAATGCGGATGCGTTCAGCCGCATGGACTGCAAGGACGAACCCTTGGGCGATGAAAGCAAAAAGTTTGATTTAAACGCGTTAAAAGAAAAAATGAAGAATATGAAAGGGGAAGATCTCTTTGCGGGCGTGAAGACTACGGCCGACAAAGCGGAGTCTTCCATTTCCCAGCGCATCAAAGACTTCAATGACCGGATCGTGAATCCGCTGAAGAGCAAAAGCGACCGCTGGATCTCCGCCCAGAACTGGCAGCAGCTTTCCAAGGGCGAGTTGGTGATCCCTTACAGCGAAATCAAGGCGTACATGACAAAAGCGCTGGCGGGCAGTGATTTTGCGTTGCTGGATATCGGGTATCAGGCGCCGGATTATCTGCGGATGAACCTGCAGCATAATACATACGGCACGCTGGAATTGAAACTTTCCGTGCTGGACTTCTTTGTGGAACAGCAGGAAGCGGTGTCCCATATTAAAGTGGAAGGCTTTGATATCTTCAACAACGATTTTGCGTCGCTGGTTGTGAACACGGTGGGCGACAAGCTGATCGTGGCCATCGTCGATCTGGTCTTCGATAAGGTGACCATTGAGAATAAGGACGTAGAAGTGACATACGAGAACGGCGTCATCGGGCTGGATTTCACCAAGACCCTGCAGGAGAGCAAGATCGGCAAGACCCGGTTCCTGAAAAAATCGGTACTGGATGTGCTGCATCTTACCAACCTGACGGTAATGGAAGAAGGGCTGAAGCTGAAAGCGAATATGATACTGCGGTAAGCGGGGGTTTTGTTATCCCAGTTTCCGCAAAAATAAATGGATTTGGAATGTATTTTTGCTGAAGCCATTCTGGAAAGGTCCGGCTTCAGCATTTTCTTTTTCCGGCCGGTCCCGTTACGGGCGGCGTTGCTTTTTTAGCCGTGTGCTGTGTGGAAATCGGTAGTTTTGCCAAATTCCCTGATTTGGTGTAAAATATAATGTACGCTGTGTATGTGTTTCTGTTACGAAAGACGGATGTGATGAGTCGGCGCCGACGGGCGTGCAGACGCGCGGGACAGCGGTTTCTGTAAAAATCGGTTGCGGAATGGTTCCGCTGGAGGAAGTTGTGGCGTTTACATATCGCAGAAAAACTTCGGCTATGGTGGAAAGCGCGATCTGCGCGGCGATAGCCATTGTTTTCAATTTATTGTTTGCTTATGTTCCCTTTATGGGGATCGTACTGAATCTGATCATGCCTCTGCCGTTAGTTGTCTGCGGCATGCGCAACGGGCTTCGCTGGAGCATCATGTCCGGCGTGGTCTCCACGGTGCTGGTGGCCATGCTGGTGAATCCCATCCACGCGTTGTTTTATATCGGCGTATATGGGGTCATGGGTATTGTGCTGGGAGAATGCATGCACCGGCATCTGCCTGCAAAAAAGCTGCTGGCCTATGCGTCCATCGGCGCGCTGGCAAGTATCGGGATCAACTTGCTGCTGGCCCTGTATGTGATGGGGATCCATCCTATCGATATGATGTTCCAGTCGCTGGATAACGCGATCCCGCAGATCGCGTCCTCGTTCAATACGGGCAACATGACGCCGGAACAGTCCGCGGCCTTTACGGCGCAGATGACGGAAATGGTATCCATGATCAAGATCATCCTGCCGGGAGCCATGTTGCTGATGGCGCCGATTCTGGTCATGATCAATTACTGGGCTGCCCGCAGGATCCTGGCCCATACCGGCGAAACATTTCCGGAGTTCCCGCCGACGGAGGAGTGGTCGTTTCCGCCGGCAGTGGCGCTGGCCTATGTGGTTTCGCTTTTTGGAATCCAGTATTTCCAGAGCGACCGGACCCATATCGTGTTCACGCTGGCGGCCAACATCTGGGCTATCTGCAGCATGCTGCTGATGATCCAGGGACTGGTGTTTATTTACTGGTATCTTAAGACCCATGGCAAGCCGACAGGCTGGATGAAGGTCATCATCCCGGTGTCCATGTTCATCTCCCTGTTTGGCCTGATAGTGACCTATATAGGAGGCTACGATATTTTATTTGACGCCCGCAAGCTGCGCGCTAAAAAATATGCGGCAGAGAAGGGGCGGAAAACGAAGTAAGGGGAATCCTGTTTTATCTGGCGGTGGCGCCGGCAATTTTAATTCAGGGTTCCTGAAGCAGGAAATGTTGGGGTGGTGTTATGTTGTTTATGAATAGGAATCTGTTTTCCGGCTGGAAAGAGGTCTTTGTGTATGTATTGGTGATCGTCCTGCTGGTAACCGTCATTTGCACATTCCAGCCTTATCTGATTCCGGTGGGGGTTGCATTGGTCATTGCGGTGATCTGGTTTGCCCGTCGGGCCCATCAGAGCAAACGGCTGCTGCTGACCGGCTATCTGGATGATGTGATCCGCAATATCGAAAAGACGGTCCATTTTTCTACCAAAAATCTGGATGTGGGTATGGCAGTTTTTTCCGGGGAGGGGAAACTGCAGTGGAAAAATGAAAAGTTCCAGCAGATGACCGGATTAAAATCCATGGAGGGAAAGCGCCCGGAAGAGTTGCTTCCTCTTCCGGAAAATTCTTTTGAGACCATGTGTGTGAAGGATGACAGCAAGGTCATAAAAATGAAAAACCGGTACTACCTGATGAAATATTTCAGCGTATCGCGGCAGAACAGCAGCGTCTGGAAGAAAAACAGCGAAAGCACGGGCGGCGAAAGCCTGATGCTGTATCTGACCGATGTGACCGAATGGGAACAGCTGAAGCAAAAATTTGCAGAAGAACGGGTATGCCTGGCCTATGTGCGTTTTGATAATTACGAGGACGTCATCAAGGGGATGAGCGAAAGCGCCAGCGCCAATCTGAACGGGGAGATCGGCGATATCATCAACAAGTGGGTGGAGTCGCTGCAGGGTTTCATCGTACGGGCCAACAAGGAAAATGTAGTGGTCGGGTTCAATTATAAGAACCTGCAGAAGGCGATAGAAGAAAAATTTACCGTTCTGGATAAGGTGCGCGAGATTCGGCAGGGAAACAAAATTTCCCCGACGCTCAGCATCGGCATTTCCAAGGATGGAGAAACACTTGAGGAAGTCAGTATGCACGCCGCCAAGGCGTTGGATGTGGCGCTTGGCCGCGGCGGCGACCAGGCCGTGGTGGAAATAGATAAACAGCTGCAGTATTTTGGCGGCACCAACGCAGTTACGGCTAAAAGCACCCGGGTGCGGGCTCGTATCGTGGCCCATAATATCCGGAAAAATATGGAAGAAGCCGAAAAAATTTTTGTTATGGGACATGCCAACGAAGATTACGATGCCATCGGCAGCGCTGTTGGCGTGGCGAAACTGGGGCTGTCCCTGAAAAAACCGACCTTTATTGTTGTGAGCGATAGAAGTACTTCGCTGCAGAAGCTGAAATCCCTTGTGTTCAACAGCGAACTGAATATTTCGGAAGAAGACAAGCAGTACGAGGGCATGTTTTTGCATGAAGAGGATGCCCTGGCAGAGATTACGCCCAAGAGCCTGCTGATACTGGTGGATCATCACCGGGCGGCCTTGTGCGCCAGCCAGAAAGTGCTGGAGGCTATTCCCCAGAACCGGATCATCATCGATCATCACCGCAGGGCGGAAGATATGATCCAGAATACGATCCTGAAATATATGGAGCCGTCTTCTTCCTCCACCAGCGAGCTGGTGACAGAGCTGACGGGATATTTTGACGATAAGCTGGAATTTACCAAAGGGGAAGCGACGGCGCTGTACAGCGGCCTGGTGGTGGACACCAAGAACTTTAACGTGCAGACGGGCGCCCGTACTTTTGAAGCGGCGGCGCTTCTGCGGACTTCCGGCGCGGATCCGGTGCTGGTACGGCAGTTGTTCAAGGACGATCTGGAATCGTACCGGGAACGGTACCGGCTGATTGCGGAAGCGGAAACTCCGCTGCCCCATCTCGCAATTTCCGTCAACCGGAATGTGGAGAACAGCAGCGAGACTTCTATTCTGGCGGCGCAGGCTGCAGACGCCCTGATCAATATTACGGAAATTTCTGTGGGCGTTGTAATATCCGCCTGCACAGACGGCTGCGTGAATGTCAGCGCCCGCAGCGACGGCAGTATCAATGTACAGGTCATCATGGAAGAGCTGGGTGGCGGCGGCCATCAGACGGTGGCCGGCGTGCAGATCCAGAACGCCGATGCGGATGAAGTGAAGCAGCAGATCATAGAGCTGACGAAAAAACAATTTGACGAAGTAGAGGAGAAAGAAAAAAATGAAAGTAATCTTACTGAGTGATGTAAAAAATTTAGGTAAAAAAGGAGATATTGTGGAAACTGCGGAAGGGTATGGCCGTAATTACCTGATTCCGCGCAAACTGGCAAAAGAAGCTACCACCGTGAATATGAACCAGGCGCTGCAGGATAAAAAAGTGGCGGCGCACCGGGCGGCCCAGCGTAAAGATGAAGCAGTGATGCTGGCTTCCCAGGTGGAAAAAGTGACGGTGAAACTGAAATTGAAAGTCGGCGCCAACGGCAAACTGTTTGGCGCTGTAACGTCTAAAGACGTGGCGGAAGCCCTGATCAAACAGACCGGGCTGGAAGTGGACCGCCGCAAGATCGAACTGGACCAGACGGTGAAACTGCCGGGTTCCTATACGGCGGTGGCAAAACTGCATCCGGAAATTTCAGCCAAGTTCAATGTGATCGTGGAAACGGACGCAGAGTGATTTTTTGTGGCGTGAAGCCCGGGGCGGGATCTGAGCGCGGCCAGCGGAATTGATTGCGGGTTTACAGTAAGGGACAGTGTCCGGGAAGTTGAAGCAGGGGATTAGGATGCAGGACAGAGTGCCGCCGCAGAATATAGAAGCGGAACAATCTGTGATCGGCGCTATGCTGATCGATAAAAATGCAGTAACAGTAGTTACGGAACGGCTGACGCCGGAAGATTTTTACCGGCAGGCACATCAGCTTATCTACAGCGCCATGCTGACGCTGCACTCCAAGAATGAGCCTATCGATATGGTCACGGTGGTAGATGAGCTGAAAAAGATGAATAAACTGGACGACGTGGGCGGCGTTTCCTATATAACGTTACTGGCCAATGTGGTGCCCACGGCTGCCAACGCCAAGTACCATGCCCAGATCGTGGAAGAAAAAGCGACCTTGCGCCAGTTGGTGGAAGGGGGAACGGCTATTGCCGCTATGGGATATGAAGGTTCTGAAGATGTTCGGGACATCATGGATAAGGCGGAAAAAACGATCCTCAGCATTTCCAACCGGAAGGGCGGAAAGGATTTTGCCGCCATCAACGAAGTGGTGGAAGCGACGCTGAATCATATCCAGATGGTCATGGACAGCTCCCAGTCCATCACAGGGTTGGCGACAGGGTTCAAGGATCTGGATGAACTGACGGCCGGGCTGCATCCGTCTGATTTTATTATTCTGGCGGCGCGTCCTTCCATGGGTAAAACGGCGCTGGCGCTGAATATTGCCCAAAATGTGGCGATACGTGGCGCAAAGCCGAACGAACCTAAAAAGCGCGTGGCCTTTTTCAGTCTGGAAATGAGCCGGGAACAGCTGGTGCAGCGCATGCTTTGCGCAGAGGCGGATGTAAACGCCCAGTTGCTGCGTACCGGCAGTGGGAAAAAAACCATGACCGATGATGAGAGCGCGGAAGTATGGAACCGACTTTGGGTCGCGTCGGACCTGCTGGCAGGCTCCCAGCTGTTTATTGACGATACGCCCGGTATCTCTATTATGGAAATGCGTTCCAAGGCCCGTCGTCTGAAATCGGAAGGCGGCCTGGACCTGGTCGTGATCGATTACCTGCAGCTGATGCAGGGGACGGTGGGACGAAGCAATTCGGATAACCGGCAGCAGGAAGTTTCGGAAATTTCCCGCGGGTTGAAAGCGCTGGCCCGCGAGCTGGACGTGCCCGTACTGGCGTTGTCCCAGTTAAGCCGCAGCGTAGAAGCCCGGCAGGTGAAAAAACCAATGCTGTCTGACTTGCGTGAATCCGGTTCATTGGAGCAGGATGCGGATATCGTCATGTTCCTGTATCGGGAGGATTATTATAAAGCGGCAGAAGAAGAACCGACCCATGTGACCGAACTGATTGTGGCCAAGCACCGTAACGGACCGGTAGGGCGGGTCAACCTGTTCTTTAAGAACGATTGCACGAAATTCAGGGATCTGTCCCGGCGTCCGGAAGACGGCGGCAGATAAAATAACAATGGTTATTATGCAGTACATATAAATTATTTTGCGGTTGCGAAAGCAGAAGGGGGACAAAGAGATGATTCCAAGATACACACGTCCGGAGATGGAAAAGATCTGGAACGAGCGGAACGAATGGCAGACGATGCTGGATGTGGAGATCGCTGCCTGCGAGGCCAATGCGGAACTGGGGCGGATACCCAAAGAAGCGGTAGAGGTGATCAAGGCCAAAGCCAATTTCGATGTGGACCGTATCCATGAAATTGACCGGGAGATCAACCACGATATTATTGCGTTTCTTTCCGCAGTTGCGGAATATGTAGGCGACGAAGCCAAATACATCCACATGGGCCTGACGTCTACCGACGTGAAGGATACCGGCCTGAACGTGCAGGTGAAACAGGCTTCCGACGTAATTTTAAAGGATCTGAAAAAGCTGGCGGAAGTGCTGAAACGCCGTGCCGTTGAATTTAAATATGTGCCCACTATCGGCCGTACCCACGGCGTGCATGCGGAACCCACTACTTTCGGCCTGAAGCTGCTGCTCTGGTACAGCGAGACGCTGCGTAACATCGAGCGCATGAAACGGGCTGCGGAAAATATGTGCGTGGGCAAACTGTCCGGCGCGGTGGGAACCTATGCGGATATCGATCCTTATGTAGAAGAATATGTCTGCAATAAATTGGGATTAAAAGTGGAATCCGTAGCGACTCAGGTGGTGCAGCGGGATCATCACGCGGAATATATCGCAACCCTGGGCGTGATTGCCGGAACGTTATCCCAGATGGCGCTGGAAGTCCGTCACCTGCAGCGTACCGAAGTGCGGGAAGCGGAAGAATATTTCAGCCCGAAACAAAAGGGATCTTCGGCGATGCCCCACAAACGGAACCCGGTGCGCAGCGAGCGCATCTGCGGCATGGCCCGCCTGGTACAGGGCTACGTACTGCCCGCTTTTGAAAATATTCCCCTGTGGCATGAACGGGATATCTCCCATTCTTCTGTAGAGAGGGTGATGCTGCCGGATGCGACCACGGCGCTGGATTATATCCTGAACGAAACCATCAATCTGATTGATCGGCTGCTGGTCTATCCGGAAAAAATGCTGGAAGACCTGAACATGACCGGCGGCCTGATCTACAGCCCCCGCGTGCTGCTGGCGCTGGTCAGCAAAGGCGCGTTCCGGGATACTGCGTACCGCTGGGTGCAGCGCAACGCCATGAAACGCTGGCTGCAGGGAGAAGATTTCTATGAGAATCTCTGCAAGGACGAAGATGTGCGCAAGTACCTGACGCCGGAGGAGATCAAAGCCTGCTTCGACTATAAACCGATGCTGGTGCATGTAGATAAAATTTTTGCCCGGTTCGGGCTGTAACGGTCTGCGATTCGCGCGCGGCGCGTATGCATAAACGAAATGAAAAAAAGGAACTGACGATTAAAGTTTGCCGGCATGCTTATTGCAATCGCGCGAACTCATTTGATCCGTGTTTCCTTTAGTAAAAATAGAATGCAGTTGTAATTTTTTTGAGGGAGATGGAAAATTATGTCATCGGTTGTCGTAATCGGCGCCCAGTGGGGCGATGAAGGAAAGGGTAAGATCGTAGATTATCTGGCGCAGAAAGCGGACGCTGTGGTGCGTTACAGCGGCGGATCCAATGCGGGGCATACCGTGGTGGTAAACGATGTGCCTTATAAACTGCGACTGCTTCCTTCCGGTATTTTGTACCATGGGAAGATCTGTGTGCTGGGCAACGGCGTGGTCATCAACCCCGGCGTAGTGTTGCAGGAAATCAAAGAGATGCACGATAAGGGCGTGGACATCAGCCGCATCGCAATCAGCGACAGAGCGCACGTTGTGCTGCCTTATCATCAGAAGCTGGATGTGTTGCAGGAAGAAGCGCTGGGAGATAAGAAAATCGGCACCACCAAAGGCGGCATCGGGCCATGTTACATGGATAAAGTGGCCCGCGTGGGCATCCGTGTCTGCGATCTGATGGATCCGGAAGTGTTCGCGGAAAAACTCAAAGCCAATCTGGCGGCGAAAAATGAAATCCTGACAAAGATTTACGGAGCGGAACCTTTCGATTATGATACGGTATTAAAAGAATATCTGGCATATGCTGATGAGCTGCGTCCTTATGTGACAGATACGGGCGTGATCCTGGACGAACTGTTTGCCCAGGATAAAAAAGTGTTGTTTGAAGGAGCTCAGGCTACCTTCCTTGACATTGATCACGGTACGTACCCGTATGTGACCAGTTCCAATCCTACCGCCGGCAATGCCTGCGTGGGCAGCGGCATCGGACCCCGCTTCATCGATCATGTTGTGGGGGTAGTGAAAGCGTATACGACCCGTGTGGGCGCCGGTCCTTTTGTAACGGAACTGTTGGATACGGACGGGCCGGGAAACCAGATCAGGGAGACCGGGCATGAATACGGTACCGTTACGGGACGTCCCCGCCGCTGCGGCTGGCTGGATGCGTTCATGCTGCGGTATTCTGTGCGCCTGAACAGTCTGGATGCGATTGCAGTAACACGGCTGGATGTGCTGGACCAGATGAAAAAGATCAAGATGTGCGTAGGATACAAGATTGACGGCGTGGAGATCAAACAGATCCCTGCCAGCCTGAAGACTCTGGCCAAAGTGGAACCGGTTTATGAAGAATTCAACGGATGGATGTGCGATACTACAAAGTGCCGGAAATACGAAGACCTGCCGGAGGGCGCAAGGAAATATCTGCGCCGCCTGTCTGAAGTAGCCGGCGTGGACTTAGGTATTGTATCGGTGGGACCCAACCGGGAACAGACGATCGTGCTGAAAGATTTAATTTAAAGCTGATTGTGAAAAGTTTTGCGAGTCGTGCGATACGGTTAAGCATTTAGAAAGCGCAAAGCGAATCGGAATAATTTTATAAATGATAAGATGTTTTAAAAATAAAAATCCCCGACAGTGTTGCCGGGGATTTTTTAAAAGATAGGAGCGGCGTAAATTACATTTATATGTAACGCGCCAGGGCTCGGTTAAATTTTTGTGGATGTGTAAGGGTTCTGAATGGTGAGCGACAATGAATAAGACAGTGTTAGCCTATAATTTTAATCCGGAGCGGCTGCAACAGTTACGGCAGATCTGCATGATTCTGAAAACGAACTGTAAAGCTGTAGAGCCGGAAGAGTTTGACGATGCAGTCGGTTTCCTGGCCGGGATAAAAGATTGCCCTCAGGCTGCGGTAAACCCGCCGGAAACCCAGGGAGATAATTTTTTTGAGGCCTTGGAAGAAGCTGCCAAAAAAGCAGGGAAGGATGCGGAAGCTGTAAAAAACGAAGCCGTGCAGTTGCTGAAGCAGGCGGCGCAAAAGGAAATGGTATTTCTGTGCGGTTTTGACATGCATCTGCTGAATCAGTTCCTGGCTGCCGTTAAGCGGAGCAAACTGAAAAATATTGAACTGAAAGCGATGCTGACGCCGAACAACCGGCAATGGAGCGGTCGGCACCTGCTGCAGGAAATTGCGTCAGAGCATGTGTATATGAAATGGTTTGGAAAGAGTGCGCATAAGTAAAATAATGTCAAAAGCGGGAATGTAGGACTTTTTTACAGAAATGCGCATAAAAGCTGGCGTTGTCGTTTACTGAAATAAAATTCAGTAAATGGCAACGCCGAAACTTTTTATTGGTGGCAGGACAAAAATTAAAAGCCCGTGCATCGTACCAACGACGTCACGGGCTTTTAACTTTCGAAGTCACTTAACCTCTGCATTGGAAACATCTCCTAACTAATTTCCGTATACTGCTCATTACGTTTTCGGGGGAACCAACTCCTTTCGTTTTTCTTCCGAAGTATCCTCATTTCCTGTTCAGGACATCCCCTCGCAAGGGGCTTTCGTTGGTACTTCCTTTGTTCATCTATAATATAGCACAAATTATCAGAAAAAACAAGAGGATGTTTTGTTAAGAATGTTACAGATAATTCAAAAAATGTGATGAAAATGAAAAATCATATGACTGGCACCCAAACGAATTCATTTAAAGTGCCATTCTATTATAACGTAAAATGAAAAAGGGCGATGTGGAAAGTCTTATCAAAAGGCTTATCATAAGATAAGGTTAACTTAACATAAAATTGAGTTGACAATCGGTGAAAAGTTCCTTATAATAAGAAACGTGGTTAACCTTTTCGTTAAGTCGGGTAACTGCTAAAGATGCAATTATTCCATAAGCAGATGAATCAGGAATCATAGTAAGGGATAATGCAAAATTCGGAGATGAAAAAATGGAACAGACTTCTGTAACGCCGGTGCATCGCGAGAGCGCGGCGGATAAAACGCGCAATCTGACCAAGATGGCATTATGTGTGGCGCTTTTGGCGATTTCCGCTTATATTTCTTTCCCGCTGCCGTTTACGCCGGCGATGGTGACAGCAGCGACCATCATCGTTAACATGACAGCCTTTATTTTAAAGCCTAATGATGCGTTTCTTGTAATTCTGGCCTGGCTGCTGATCGGCGCGGCAGGGATGCCGGTATTTCCCGGCGGCTCTGCGGGACTGGGAAGGCTGATCGGTCCCACCGGCGGATTCTATGTATCGTTTGTGTTGGCTGCCTGGCTCATGAGTAAGCTGCTGAATGGTTCCAACAGCTTTAAGAAGATGGTTTTCCTGGGGATTGCCGTTGGAATGCCGGTTATTTATGTAGGCGGATGCATTTCTATGTATCTGGTAGCGCATATGAGCGTATGGGCAACGTTGGTAGCGGCCGTGTTCCCCTTTATCTTCGGGGATGTGGTCAAAGTTTTTGCAGGCGCGTTTCTGGCGACGAGACTCAATGCGTTTTTGAGAAAGTAACGGTGGATAGTGAAAGCTGTCTGGAGTTCCCGGTCTTCCAAGGGCCGGGATTTTTTTGTATGAGGTGTTCTCGATGGAAAAAGTTTTTTTGATTGGCGGCATGCGCAGCCATATCGGTCTCACCGGCGGGATATTTAAAAATTTACCGGCGGAAGAACTGGCTGCTTCGGTTTTGAAAAAACTGGCAGAAAAATATTCCTGCGTTTTAACTGCGGATGGCCTGTTTTGCGGCAATGCGGTGGGTACCGGCGGCAATATTGCCCGGCTGGCGGCGCTGAAGGCAGGGTTTTCGGAACGGATCCCGGCCCTGACGATCGATATGCAGTGCGCTTCCGCAGCTGCCTCCATTGAACTTGCCATGGCGAAGATCGGAAGCGGGCTGGCGGATATTCTTGTTGCGGGAGGATTTGAATCAACCTCCATGCAGCCTGTGCGGATGTACGCAAAAACAGACTCCCGCTACACAGAAGAAGGCTTTACCGTGGCGCAGTTTTCACCGGATACCACAAGCCCCCGGGCGATGCTGGAAGGCGCGGAACGTACCTGCCAGAAGCATGGATTCACAAGAGAAGAGCTGGACGCGTTTGTCGTGCGCAGTCACCGGCTGGCAAAACAGGCCAGAGAAGAAGAACGGTTACGTGAAGTTATCGTTTCTGTTTCCGGCAGTACGGCAGATGAAGGAATCCGGGACCGCATGAGCCCCAGGCTGGCAGCGCGTATGCCAAAGCTGTTTACGGAAAAAGAAGTGGCAGCATTGCTGGATGCTGATGCCGATTTGACGACCCATCCGCCTTCTGCAGAAAAGCTGCGCGGCATAACGCCGTTGCTGACAGCTGCCAATGCCTGTCTTACCAATGACGGCGCGGCATTTGTCATATTAGCTTCAGAAAAAGCAGTGAAGAAGTATGGATTACAGGCAGAGGCAGAACTGCTGGCAGGGTGCGAATTCGGCGTGGATCCGCGATACAGCCCGGAAGGGGCTGTGGAGACAGGAGTCCGGTTGCTGCATCAATGTGATTTACAACCGGAACAGATTGATATATTTGAATATAATGAAGCCTTTGCAGTGATCAGCGCTCTGTTTGCCCGCAAGTACCCTGCGCTGACAGAACGGTACTGCCCCTGGGGCGGCGCATTGGCATACGGACATCCCTATGGGGCTTCGGGGGCGATTTTGCTGCTGCATCTGTGGCAGGAGTTAAAGCAGGAGAATGGATCGTTGGGCATGCTGAGCATTGCAGGCGCTGGAGGATTGGGAACAGCGCTGCTGATCAGAAATTGCAATGTGAAATGAAAACAGTAATTTTTGTGGCCCGGGCTGACGCCGCCTGA
>DDQB01000109.1:9378-10900 GCA_002342505.1 Acidaminococcaceae bacterium UBA2453 | reverse complement strand
CCCGGGCGTATAAATTTCAGTTTTTCGGAGACATCATGAATTATATTACTCTGTTACAAAGGAACGCGCAGCACAATGCAGATAAACCCTATATCGTCTTGCATGACAGACGCATTACATACGGGCAGGCTTACGAAGATGCGCGGGAATTTATTCTGCCGCAATGGAAAAAACAATTTCCGAAACAATATAAAACAACGGTGCTGATCCTTTCACAGCATGTGTATCATCAACTGGTGGCGTTTTTGGCTGTCATGGATGCCGGACAGATTCCAATCATCGGTCATTTTGATCTGCCGGCGACAGCGGAACAGGCGCTGGTGGAACGCAATGGTATCGGTTTTTTACTAAGGGAAACGGACAAAGGATGGCAGATGGAAACGGGAGCAGGTGAATCCGCACCGCCGGAAGCGCCGTACCGGAACGCCTGCATGGGTGTGCTGAGCAGCGGTTCCACCGATGTGCCAAAGGTTATGTACCGTACTTATGAAAGCTGGGCCGGATTCATTCCGGAACAGAACCGGCGATTCTGTATTGATGAAAACGCAGTTGTTTTTGTGGAAGGAAGCTTCAGTTTTACCGGAAATCTCAGCATATGGGCTTCGGTCATTTATGCAGGCTGTACCCTGGCAGTCAGCGAAACATTTAACTGCCGGCAGTGGCTGGACATGATTGAAACCTGCAAAGTCAGCGTGTTATATCTGGTTCCTGCCAAACTGAAAATGCTGACGCGCTATCTGAAGCGGGAATATCCGTCTATGAAAATGATTCTGGCGGGGTCTCAGCTGTTGGGCGCGCAGACGGCAGAGAAACTGAAAAATGCATTTCCAAACTGCAATATCATTTTATATTATGGCGCCAGCGAACTGGATTATATTACCTGGCTGGATTATGAAGAAGTGCTTCGCTATCCGGACAGCGTGGGAAAACCGGTCCCCGGCGTGAGAGTGTGGGTGGAAGACGGGCTGATCTATATTGATACGCCCTATCACGTGGAAGGACTGGAACAGCCCTGCACGTTACACGACACGGGATATTTTAACACGGATGGATATCTGATCTTTAACGGACGGGAAAGCGACATCATCAACAAAGGCGGCTTTAAGATCAGCTGTACTAAAGTAGAAAATGCGCTGTGCTCCCTGCCGGAAGTCGTGCAGGCCGTGGTGCTGCCGTATGAGGATGAGGGGCGCGGGCAGGAAGCGGCCGCGTTTGTGGTCTGCAGCGGTGCGACGTTTACGAAACAGGACCTGCGGCAGCAGTTGCGCCGCGTTTTGATGCAACAGGAAATGCCGAAAAAAATTTTGTTGCTGAAGGAAATTCCTTTGAACAGTCGGGGCAAGACTGATAAAACTGCATTGCGGAACATGCTGGGACAGTAAACGCCGGAACTTTTGAACAGGGGGATGACGGAAAAGAACGTCATAGAAAAAAATCCTTGACAAAATCGGAAGAAAACTGTATATTATCAATGTTACAAAAGTAACACTTATATTTATGGTCCATTAGCTCAGTTGGCAGA
>DDQB01000109.1:3099-9363 GCA_002342505.1 Acidaminococcaceae bacterium UBA2453 | reverse complement strand
TCGAGTCGCGGATGGATCACCAGTTATTTACTCCCGTTCAGACGAGCGGGAGTTTTTTGTTAAGGAGATATTCATGAAAGCAATGGTCTTATTCAGCGGCGGGCTTGACAGCAGCGTATGTCTGGGGCTTGCAGTTAAAAAGTACGGAGCGGATGAAGTGTTGGCTCTTTCCGTTTTTTATGGACAGAAACACAAAAAAGAAATGGAAGCTTCCCAAAAGATTGCTGCGTTTTATGACGTAAAGCGGATCACTCTCGATTTGGGGGAGATGTTCCGTGGCAGTCGCTGTTCGCTTCTGGAGGGATCGGAGGAAGGGATTCCCCACGAGGAATATGCCAGACAGTTAGCTGCAACAGATGGGGAGCCGGTTAACACGTATGTGCCTTTCCGCAACGGACTGTTTCTTTCCGCAGCGGCGGCTGTTGCGTTAAGTAACGGCTGCGAGGCGATCTATTACGGGGCGCATGCGGATGATGCGGCAGGAAATGCGTATCCCGATACGAGCGTGGAATTTAACCGGCTTATGTCGGATGCAATTTATACAGGGAGCGGAAACGCGCTTCGGGTCATTGCGCCCTTTATTGATAAGTCAAAAGCCGATGTTGTGGCGACGGGACAAAAGATTGGCGTGCCTTTTGCAATGACCTGGAGCTGTTACGAAGGTAAGGAAAAGGCCTGCGGTGTTTGTGGAACGTGCCGCGACCGGAAAAAAGCGTTTGCTGAGAACGGTCTTGCGGATCCTATATCATATGAGGAATGAATTGGCGCCTGAAAGATAGGGAAGCATCATTACGTAATCGGGGAACCGAGTTCTAACATCGCCACCCTGCGGGGCGAAGCGCCGAAATGGTGACAAAAAGAAAAACTGTCTGTACTTATAACAGGTGCAGACAGTTTTTTATGCAGAGGGAACCTCTTAAAGCAGCGCCGTATACGCATATGCTGCGTAACAGCCAATCAGCACTCCGCCTTCCCAGCGGACGATCTTCATCTGCGTATAGCCAAAGAGAAGCAGAAGGACAGTCGCCCCTACCGCGACGTAAGCGTCGCTGAGAAAGTTCGGGGCGCAGTCGATGGGTTGGATGAGCGCCGAGGCGCCTAACACAAATAAAATATTGAAGATGCAGCTGCCTACCACGTTACCAACTGCCAGATCCGCATTCCCCCGCAGCGCAGCCGTAATGGAAGTGACCAGTTCCGGCAGGGAGGTTCCAAGGGCTACGATGGTGAGGCCGATGACACGGTCGCTGATATTAAAAATTTTGGCAATGGCCACGGCCGCGTCCACGGCGTAATCGCTGCTGACCAGGATCACTGCCAGGCCGACCAGTGTCAGGGCGAGAAGTTTCAGTATGGAAGGAGATTCTTCCGTCGTCTCTGTGTTTTCTGCAACGGTTTCTGCGGAAGTACCGGCTTTTGCCTCCGCGGGTAAGGGTTCCGGTGTTTTTTCCTGCGGCTTCTGCTTCGCCTGCATCAGCAGGTACGCAATGTACAGGATCAGGCCGGCCAATAAGATGCTGCCGTCCAACCGGGTCACCAGTCCGTCTTTGCCGAGCAGCACGAACAATATAGTAACTAAAATGGTATACGGCATTTCGTAACGGACGGTGCTCCGTTCTATTTTTAGGGGGACGATGGCGGCGACAACACCTAAAATGATAAATATGTTTATGATATTGCTGCCGATGACGTTGCCGATAGAAATCCCGGCGCTGCCTTTCATGGCCGCGGCAATGGAAACAGCGGCTTCCGGCGCGCTGGTGCCCATGGCAACAATGGTCAGTCCGATGACGAGTTCCGGGATGCCGAATTTTTTGGCGATGCCGGATGCGCCGTCTACAAACAGGTCGGCGCCTTTTACAAGCAGGGCGAATCCTGCGACTAAGATGATAAGTTGTTTAAAGATTTCAAAATCCATGTTTTAATTTCAGTCCTTTTCATTTCCGTATTCATAATATAATCACGATGTTTGTTTCTGTAACTGTACTTAATAATAATATGATTGAATTTGATTTAAATACTGATATCACTGAAAAAATTATTTTAGAAAATANNGTTTTCTGGGATGTGTTAAAGGCAGGCCGGTCGCTCTGTTTTATTATATGTGCGTGCATGGATGATTCCGTTTTGTACTCTTTTTAACACAATTTTTACAAAAAAGTTTTTCTTATGCTTATAAGAGCCTGATTTTTCCTAAATATATTTACTTTATGAAAAATACGTCTTACAATATGTCATATATGGGTGTGAATCTGTAGTGTTATATCCATGTTGTGCCTGTATAAAAAATGAGGGAAGGATTTGAGAAACATGTTCAGATTATCCGGAAAGAAAATGAAAACACTGACGGCTGCGCTTATGCTTACGCTGGCGGTCGGGATGGCTGGCTGCGGCGGCGGAGAGAAAAAAACAGCGCCGGCGCCAGAGAAAAAATTTAATGTGGGAATTGTCCAGCTGGTAGAACATTCCGCATTAGATGCAGCAAACAAGGGGTTTGTTGACGGTCTGGCGAAAAATGGCTTTAAAGAAGGAAAAAATATTACCTTCGACCGACAGAATGCCCAGGCAGACCAGTCCAATCTGCAGAACATTGCCAACCGTTTTGTGAATAATAAAGTAGATTTGATCTGCGCCATTGCCACTCCGTCGGCTCAGACGGTAGCTAACGCAACGAAAGACATTCCTATCGTCGGGACGGCGATAACCGATTATAAAGCAGCCAAGCTGGTAAAAGATCCGGCTAAACCGGGGACCAACGTAACCGGTACGACAGATATGAATCCGATCAAAGAACAGGTGGAGTTGCTGCAAAAAGTGGTCCCGACGGCAAAGAATGTAGGCGTAATTTACTGTTCCAGCGAAGTGAACAGCCAGCTGCAGGTAGAAATTCTGAAGAAGGAAGCTGCGGCGAAAGGCCTGACTATTAAAGAGGCAACGGTCTCTACTGTAAACGATATCCAGCAGGCAGCCCACAGCCTGATCGGCAAAGTAGATGCGCTGTATATCCCCACCGATAATATTATGGCGTCCGCTATGCCGACATTGTGCAAAGTAACGGATGAAGCGAAACTGGCAGTGATCTGCGCGGAACCGGGCGAAGTGAAGGCCGGCGGACTGATCACGCTTGGCATTGATTATTATATGCTGGGTGAAGAGACCGGCGTCATGGCGGCAGAGATACTGAACGGCAAAGCGAAACCGCAGGATATGGCGATTCGTTCCCAGAAACAGTTCAAGGCGGTTGTAAATCAGAAAAAAGCAGAGCAGCTGGGGATAAAAATTCCGGAAGAGCTGCTGAAAGGCGCAGAAGTTTTGAAATAAACAACAATATGTGATATAATTGAAAAGCGTTTAACCGGACGGATCCGTCGGAAAAACGGATCCGTACTTTTTGCTGTGATTGCCCGGGAAACAGATTTGAAGGGCGAAGCTGAGCGGCAGAAATCGGTCCTGCGCAGCGCGCTGTGACGTGCAAGCCGTCGATGAAACGTGATGCGCAGCGCACGAGACGTTTATAAATTTACAAAAAGAATTCGAGGGATTGATTTATGAGCAACCTGGCTGTGTCAACGGTGGCACAAGGTTTATTGTGGGCGGTAATGGCCCTGGGTGTATATATCACATTCCGGGTGCTGGACCTGGCAGATCTGACATGTGAAGGGAGTTTTCCCTTGGGAGCGGCTACAGCGGCTACGCTGATGGCTTCCGGATATGGAGTGGGAACGGCGATTGCGGCTGCGGCTTTTGCGGGAATGTTAGCCGGCGCCGTAACGGGAATTTTGACGACAAAGATGAAGATACCGGCGCTGCTGGCCGGCATTCTGACAATGATCGCCCTGTATTCGGTCAATCTGCGGATCATGGGAAAGGCGAACTTATCCCTGCTGGGCGTTGATACGGTGTTTTCCATTACCCAGAAGATGCTGGGACTGAATAATGCACAGACGACTTTTGCAGTTGGCCTTGGCGCTACGCTGATCATCGGCATGGGCATGTACTGGTTCTTTGGCACGGAAATCGGCGCGGCCATCCGTGCTACCGGGTTTAACCAGCAGATGATCCGGGCGCAGGGCGTGAATACTGATATGACCATCATTCTGGGGCTGATCCTCAGTAATGCGCTGATTTCCATTTCCGGCGCGCTGGTCGGACAGAACAACGGCTTTGCCGATGTTGGTATGGGCGTGGGCACTATCGTAATCGGGCTGGCATCTGTTATTATCGGTGAAGTGCTGTTCGGTACCCGCAGTTTTAAAAATTGTATGATTTCTGTTGTGTTAGGTTCTGTAGTCTACCGTATTGTAATTGCAGTGGTGCTGCAGATGGGTATGCCGCCTAACGATCTGAAGCTCTTTACTTCCGTGCTGGTGGCGCTGGCGCTGTCCATGCCGCTGCTCAAGGCGAAGTTCAAGGGCAGAAAGGCGGTGCGCTGATGTTACATGTAGAGCATATTTATAAAACATTTTTCCCCGGAACGATCAATGAAAAAAAGGCCCTGACCGACATGAGTCTGCATCTGAAACCGGGCGATTTCGCAACGGTTATCGGCAGCAACGGAGCCGGGAAATCTACCACGCTGAATGCAGTGGCGGGAGTCTGGCCCATTGACAAGGGTCGTATTGTAATTGACGGCGTGGATATTACCAAAGAGCCGGAGCATAAGCGGGCGCGGTATATCGGAAGGGTGTTTCAGGATCCCATGTTGGGCACAGCTGCCGGTATGATGATTGAAGAAAATCTGGCGATCGCTTCCCGCCGGGGCAAATTTCCCGGGTTGGGCTGGAGCAGCAGCAGTGAACAGCACGACCGGTTCTACACAATGTTAAAGGAATTGAATCTGGGACTGGAAGACCGGATGACCGCCCATGTGGGATTGCTGTCCGGCGGCCAGCGGCAGGCGCTGACACTGCTGATGGCGACCATAAAAAGGCCGAAGCTGTTATTGTTGGATGAACATACGGCGGCGTTGGATCCGAAAACGGCGGAAAAAGTGCTGGAGCTGACCGATACCATCGTAAAGCGCGACCAGCTGACCACGCTGATGATCACGCACAACATGCGTGATGCGCTGCGCTTTGGCAACCGACTGATCATGATGCACGAAGGACGTGTCATCATTGATGTGGAAGGGGACGAAAAGAAAAATCTGAAGATCGCCGATCTGCTGGCCATGTTTGAAAAAGCCAGCGGCGACGGAATGGCCAGCGACAAACTGCTGCTGGGATAACAACAGAAATTTGGACTGCGATTGTAAAAACAGAGCAGGGCTGGCAGAATAAGGATGTGGATTTGTGGAACAACATCTGATTGTAGCAATCAAAGCAATCATTCCCCTATTTCTTCTGATTGGGGCCGGCGCTTATGTTCGCTGGCAGAAGATGCTGACGGATACGGAGCTGCAGCATGTAAACTCCATGGTATTCCGTGTCTTCTTTTTCTGCATGATGTTTTACAATATGTATACGACGACGCTTGCGGAGGCGCTGCGGCCAAGGCTTATCGTATTTACCATTGCCGCCCTGTTTATTATGCTGGGGATTTCCGCATGTATTGTCTGCACGGTGGAAAAAGATAATCGGTCAAGAGGAGCCATGCTGCAGGCGCTGTTTCGCAGCAATTTCGTTTTGCTGGGACTGCCGTTGGTGGAAAATATTTTCGGGCCGGAAGCGTTGGCTGTTCCTACGATGATGATTGCTTTTATCTCGCCGATCTATAATACGGTGAGCATCTTTTTTCTGGAGCATTTCCGGGGAGGCGGGCATTTTTTCCTGCCGGAAACACTCAGGGTCGTTATGAGAAATCCTATGATCATCGGCGGCATCCTGGGAGCGGCATTCATGGTCGCAGGCATTCCTTTGCCTGAGCCAATCCTGAAACCGATCCGTCAGATTTCCTATTGTACTTCGCCGGTGGCGCTGATTATCCTGGGAGCTTCTTTCCGTTTTGGCGCTGTCAGTGAAGAAAAACGAAATCTGGCCATTGTGGTCGTGGGCCGTTTGCTGGTGATTCCGGCGGTGGTGCTCGGTACGGCGTATTTTATGGGATTCCGGGACGTGGATTTCGTAACGCTTCTTTGCGTGTTTGCCACTCCCTGCGCGGTGGCCAGCTTTGCCATGGCGCAGCAGCTGGGAAGCAATGCGGTGCTGGCGGGCAACAGTGTGGTGCTGACTTCTGCGTTTTCCAGCATTACCCTTTTCTTCTGGGTCGTTTTGTTTAAGATGCTGGAAGTGTTTTAAGGAATCGCTGATTAAATGAGTTTGTACG
>DDQB01000109.1:0-2999 GCA_002342505.1 Acidaminococcaceae bacterium UBA2453 | reverse complement strand
TGCTTGCGTGCGAATCGCTTATACAAAGTAAGCGTGCAGACGAATTAATCAGCGGTTCTTTAAGAAAGAGAACGGAAACGGTGTTGCAAAATTAATTAATTCATGTTATTATTTTAAAGTACCTTAAAAATGTTATATATGCGGGCATAGTTCATTGGTAGAATGAAAGCTTCCCAAGCTTTAGAGGTGGGTTCGATTCCCATTGCCCGCTCCATAAAAAAGCAACTCCTGTCCTGCGACAGGAGTTTTTTTCTTTAGAAAAATATTTGTCATGTGTGAGACTGCAGCGTACGAAGCTGCCCCATATGAAACAGTCCCTGCGTTTTTGTAAATAATCAGGGGAGCGCGATAGTAATTTCCACTGCCGTTCCTCCCGGAATCTCTTCCGGTTTCTGATCCGAGAAGAGGATAATATTATTCTGATTCAAACTATGGATTTTGCCGGAAAACGGTTTGCGGATTCCGGCAGCGGTTATGCTGGCCTCCATTCCTTCTTTTAACCGGGAGTCGGCGGTGGCGGCAGTCGCTTTGATAAAGCAGTCTGTAGATGACAGGATCTGCATGACCGGCTGTTCCGGTTTGACGGGATCGCCGTTTTTGCACCATATTTCCTGTACGATGCCGGTGGCAGGACTGGCGATCTCGCTGCCTGCGATGGTCAGCACGACGGCGTCATAGGAAGCTTTTGCTTCTTCGACCTGTTTTTTCAGCGCCTCTTTTTCTTCCGGCGTATAGACGCGGGTTACCTGCTGTAAACGGCTTTGCGCAGCAGAGAGGGAAGCGCGGGCGCTTTCCAGATCAAGCTGCGACTGGGTCAGCATTTTTTTGCTGATGCCGCCGACGGAAAACAACCGCTGCATCTTGGCATACTGCTGTTCGGCCTGTCGGACCCGGTTTTGGGCGTTCTGTATTGATGCTTCTGCCGTGGCCCGGCTGGCTTCATTTGTTTCCCGGGATGCGTTGTTCAGCCGGGCCTGGGCTTTTGCCAGTTCTGCGGCCGCTTTTTCCGCTTCCGGATTTTTTTCCTGGGCGCCCAGCCCGAACAGGGGCTGCCCCTTGCGGATTCTTTCCCCTTTATCAAGGATCAGGCCGCGGATGGAGCCTTCCACGGGCGCTTTTATAGTATGGAAGACCGCTTCTGTTTTTCCCTGTAACCGGACGGTGTCTTTTTCCGGTTTCGATTGCTGTTTACTGCAGGCTGCGGTTATGACAAGGCAGAACAACAGCAGCAGCGCATATATTTTTTTCATCATAAGTCTCCGTATTTTTAAGGGGATCGCAGTGATAAAGAAAAGGTCGATCCCTTTGGCCAACGTTCAGATTTATGCGGCCGACATTCTGTAATCATTTGTTTCCGGACCGCCATATGCTTTATTATACATGATTTTCTTTCCATATGTAATATGTAATGCAGTGTAATATGCAATGCCGTTTATAGAATGGATTATAAAAAATAATGCGGCGTACGTTTTCCGGACTGTTTTTGCTATGATAGCATGCAAAAAAGTTTTTATGTAAAATAAAAAAACTCTTACGATGTTATTTGTAAAAAAGTTTACAATGAAGGATAAAATGTTATATAATGGTTTGGAAAAGTGTTTTAAATGTTATAAGATAAAAATGTGTTTAACAAAAACTGTAAATAGAATATATCTTAAAAAAAGAGAGGACTAACGGATGTTTTTTGATAATTACGATACCCCTGTGTTTAGGCCTCCCAGTGAAGCAAACAGTTTCATTTTGCGTGTGACCCGCGGCTGCGCCCACAATAAATGCACGTATTGCAATATGTATCGCGGCGTGCAGTTCCAGGTTCTGACAGATGAAGAGATCGCGCGGCAGATGGCGTTGGCATATTCGTACAACCGGGAAGGCGTCCGCCGGGTCTTTCTGGCGGATGGCGATGCTCTGGTGCTGAGTACGGACCGGCTGCTGCGTATTTTACATGCGTTAAAACAGTATTTCCCGAATCTGCAAAGGGTCTCGTCCTATGCTGCGCCGAAAGATATTTTGCGTAAGTCGCCGGAAGAAATGGTCCGGTTGCGGGAAGCGGGATTAAAGCTTTTATATTACGGTATGGAAAGCGGTGATTCCGTAACATTAAAAGCAGTGAACAAAGGCGTGGACGGAGCGCAGTCCATCGAAGCGGGCCGGCGTGTCGTCGGAGCCGGCATGAAGCTGTCCATTATGGTGATTCTGGGAATCGCCGGTATCGAAGGCAGTGAGCGGCATGCGCTGGAAACTGCCAAAGCGATCAGTGAGATACAGCCTACCATGCTCAGCGCCCTTTGCCTGATGCTGTATCGTGGAAGCGAACTGAAAGATCAGTTTGAACGTGGTGAATTCCATCCGCTGTCCCCCGGAGGCCTGATGCATGAACTGCACCTGATGCTTGAACATGTGCACCTGCCGGAGCAGTGCCATACGATCTTTCGCAGCAACCATGTTTCCAATTACGCGAATTTTGCAGGAACCCTGCCGAAAGATCGGGAGAGATTGCTGCAGGAAGTACAGATGGCGGCAGAGGAACTGGATAAATTAAAGACCTGGGATGTTTACAACGACGACAGGTATTGATTAAGGAATAACAGCAGACGAATGGAATTCGTCTGTTTCGGAGTGATTATCTATGTGGAATAAAAGGCTTGCCAGCGTGGTGGCAGCAGGAATGCTGGCATCCATGTATCTGGGATTTATACCGCAGCAGGCTGCTGCCGCTCCGGTTATAGCCAATATGCCGCACAAGGCAGATGGGAGAAGGATTACCGGGAATCAGCCGGTGCCGAAGACCATGCCGCAGGATGTGGTAACTAACTCAAAACATACGCCACCGGCGCAGACAGCGTCCAAAACGGCGACGCCGAAGCCGGCAACACCGCCGGCGCAGACAGCGTCCAAAACGACGACGCCGAAGCCGGCAACACCGCCGGCGCAGACAGCGCCTAAAACGACGGCGCCGAAGCCGGCAACACCGCTGGCGCAGACAGCGTCCAAAACGG
>DDQB01000057.1:13069-16355 GCA_002342505.1 Acidaminococcaceae bacterium UBA2453 | reverse complement strand
TCAAAACGCATTAAACTGGCCATAGGATCACTCCACTTCCATGCTCTTGGCCTTCGCGATAGCATCATCAATCGTGCCGACCATGTAGAACGCGCCTTCCGGCAGATCGTCGTGCTTGCCTTCCAGGATTTCCTTGAAGCCGCGGATCGTTTCCTTCAGCGGAACATACTGGCCGGGCTGGCCGGTGAACTGTTCAGCTACAAAGAAGCTCTGGGACAGGAAACGCTGGATCTTACGGGCACGGGCAACAGTAATCTTATCATCTTCGCCCAATTCTTCCATACCCAGAATGGCGATGATGTCCTGCAGTTCTTTATAGCGCTGCAGAATAGCCTGTACACCACGGGCTACCTTGTAATGCTCTTCGCCCAGGACCTGCGGGCTCAGGATACGGCTGGTGGAATCCAGGGGATCCACGGCCGGATAAATACCAAGTTCCGCGATCTGACGGGAAAGAACGGTGGTAGCATCCAGATGGGCGAATGTGCCTGCAGGCGCAGGGTCAGTCAAGTCGTCGGCAGGAACGTATACGGCCTGTACCGATGTGATAGACCCGTGCTTGGTAGAGGTGATCCGCTCCTGCAGGGCGCCGATGTCGTTAGCCAGCGTAGGCTGATAACCTACGGCAGAAGGCATACGGCCCAGCAACGCGGACACTTCGGAACCAGCCTGGATAAAACGGAAAATGTTGTCGATGAAGAGCAGTACGTCCTGACCGCCTACATCACGGAAATATTCTGCCATGGTCAGGCCGGACAGGCCTACGCGCATACGCGCTCCGGGCGGTTCGTTCATCTGGCCGTAAACCAGTACGGTCTTGTCGATAACGCCGGACTCTTTCATTTCGCCCCAGAGGTCGTTGCCCTCACGGGTACGTTCGCCTACGCCGGCGAATACGGAATAACCGCCGTGCGCCGTAGCGACGTTATGAATGAGTTCCATGATCAGTACCGTCTTGCCTACGCCGGCGCCGCCGAACAGGCCTACCTTACCGCCCAGAGCATAGGGGGCGATCAGGTCAACGACCTTAATGCCTGTTTCCAGGATCTGCTCGGAAGTGGCCTGGTTTTCCAGGGCCGGGGCAGGACGGTGAATCGGCCAGTAGTCGGCCGCTTCCACTTTTGTATCATCATGGTCTACGGTTTCGCCCAGTACGTTGAAAATACGGCCCAGGCAGCCGGGACCTACGGGAACCTTAATAGGCGCGCCCGTATCAATTGCATCCATACCGCGTACGAGACCGTCCGTGGAGCTCATGGCTACGCAACGGACAACATCGTTGCCGATATGCTGCATAACTTCGGCAGTCAGGTGGATTTTGATGTTTTCACCTACCGTGCCGTCAATATGAATAGCATTGTAGATCGCAGGGAGCTGTTTCGGCGGAAACTGAATGTCGATAACAGGACCCAGGACCGTTACAATTTTGCCAGTCGTCATCAATGCTTTCCTCCCTTAACTGTTCAGCGCTTCCGCACCGCCGACGATTTCGTTGATTTCGTTCGTGATGCCAGCCTGGCGGGCCTTGTTGTAAGACAGCTCCAGGTTGCGGATGAGGTCCGACGCATTATCAGTAGCGCTGCTCATCGCGGTCATACGAGCGCCCAGCTCACTGGCGGCGCACTGCATAAGCGCGGCATAAATCTCCGTTTTAACATAGTATGGCAGCAACTGTTTGATCACGTCCACCGGGTTAGGCTCGAAAATTATTTCATTAGCCGAAGCCTGTGCCCCAGACGCCTTAGCGTCCGTCTCTTCCGCCGCAGCAGGCGGAACGATGGGCAGAACATGCTTCGTCACCGGGGTAGACGCCAGCGCCGATTTAAACTCAGTATAGATAAGCACGACCTCATCCACAGAGCCGTTCAGGAAAATCTTGATGGCTGCGCGGGCGATATCGTTCGCGTTCTCGTAACTGGGCTTATCGGAAAAGCCAAACAACGCCTCGGAAATATCATACCCTCGGCGGCTGAAAAATTCCTTGGCCTTACGCCCTACCGTAATCAAAGTGTAATCGTCGCTGTCCATCAATTCCATCTGCGCATGTTTCAGCACATTGGAATTGTACGGACCAGCCAAGCCCTTATCGGAGCTTACTACAATGTAGCCGGTACGCTTAACAGGCCTCTGCTCCAACAGCGGCATGCTTTTGGGGTCGATGTGCCCCAGCACGCTGCGGTCGCTTACTGCGTCCTGCAGAAGCTGTTTGATTTTTTCGGCAAACGGTTTGGTGGTAATAGCGCGTTCCTGCGCCTTACGCAACCTGGCGGACGCTACCATCTTCATGGCTTTGGTTATCTGCCTGATATTGGTAACGGATCGCATATGCCGATGTATTTCGCGTGGGTTTGGCATAAATCAATCACCTCGCTTCACTGGAAGCAAAGGTCTGCTTAAAGTTCTTAATAGCGGTCTTGAGAGCCTCTTCAGTGTCAGAGGTGATCTTTTTCTCCGTTTTAATGGATTCCGCAACCTCAGGATTGTTGGAAGCCATGTACTGCAGGAGTTCCGCTTCAAAACGGCTTACGTCGGAAACCGGGATATCATCCACATATCCGTTGGTGGCCGCATACAGTGAAATAACCTGTTTTTCGACAGGCATAGGCTCATACTGTCCCTGCTTCAGGATCTCTGTCATGCGCTGACCGCGATCCAGCTGCGCCTTGGTGGCCTTATCCAGGTCGGAACCGAACTGGGCAAATGCCGCCAGTTCGCGGAACTGGGCAAGATCCAGGCGAAGGGTGCCGGCTACAGATTTCATAGCCTTGATCTGGGCGCTGCCGCCTACACGGGATACGGACAGACCTACGTTGATAGCAGGACGTACGCCGGAGTAGAACAGCTCGGATTCCAGATAGATCTGGCCGTCGGTAATGGAAATTACGTTCGTGGGGATGTAACCGCCCACGTCGCCGGCCTGGGTCTCAATAATAGGCAAAGCCGTGATGGAACCGCCGCCGGCCGCTTCGTTACGGCGCGCAGCGCGCTCCAGCAGACGGGAGTGCAAATAAAATACGTCGCCGGGATACGCTTCACGTCCGGGCGGACGGCGCAGAAGCAGCGACATGGCGCGGTATGCTACCGCGTGCTTGGACAGGTCGTCGTAAATGATAAGGACGTCCTTCTTCTGGTCCATGAAATACTCAGCGATCGTTACGCCGGTATAGGGAGCCAGGAACTGCATAGGAGCGGGATCGGCTGCCGTAGCGGCAACAATGATCGTATAGGCGTTGGCGCCGCGCTCTTCAAAGGTTTTAGCCAGACGGGCAACACGGCTCGCTTTCTG
>DDQB01000057.1:0-13031 GCA_002342505.1 Acidaminococcaceae bacterium UBA2453 | reverse complement strand
TTACCGGTACCGCGGTCGCCGATGATCAGCTCGCGCTGTCCGCGTCCGATAGGTACCAGGGCGTCAATCGCTTTAATACCGGTCTGCAGCGGAACATCTACCGATTTACGATCCGCAATACCGTAGGCCGGGGATTCAACGGTGCGAGTCTCGCTGGTACGAATTTCACCCTTGCCGTCTATGGGCTGGCCCAGTGCGTTGACGATACGGCCCAGCATGGCATCGCCTACCGGGCACTCCATGATGCGGCCGGTACGGCGCACTACGTCGCCCTGCTTGATCATATGGTCATTACCCATCAATACGATACCGACTTCATTCGGGCGAAGGTTCTGTACCATGCCGGTTACGCCGTGAGGTAATTCTACCAGTTCGGAAGCCATAGCGCCGCGCATGCCCGTTACCGTAGCGATGCCGTCGCCTACCTTCTCAACAATACCGAATTCTTCCAGGTCAACATCGGCTTTGTAGTCATGAACTTTAGCGGCCAGGGCTTCAGCGATGCCCTTGGGAGCAGAAAGGCTCTGCCCCGCCATATCTACCTTGCCTAACTCGCCCTTGACACGCTCCAGCTGGCGTTTGGTGCTGGCGTCATAAATCTGGTCGCCGATCTGCAGAATGATACCGCCGATAATGGACGGTTCCACTACAGTTTCAAGGGCAACCTTTTCAGCGCCGAGACGGGCGCCGACCAACTGAGCCACGGCAGCCGTTTCTTCCTCCGTCAGGGGCGCAGCCACCGTAGCTTTAATCACGGCAGCGCCATCCTTGACGCAACTCTTAACGACTTCCGGACTCACCTGCAGACCCTGCAGGCTTTTATCTATGAAAGAAAGCTTTTCATCCTTCATATTGTTATCCATCACCTCCATATCTCCCGCTTTCAGACGGCGAAATAACCCGCGGCAGCAAACCGCAAGGCATCGGCCGGCTGCATAGCCGGAAATACTGTCTCAAAAAAGAAACTAATTTACTTGTTCAGCACTTTGTCCGCCGTCTTGGCGATCAGTGCCTGGTCCTCAGCGCCGGTCAGCTTTTCGGAAACAACTTTTCCGGCGATTTCCGTAGCGAGGGAAATAACCTCGGTACGAACATCGAGCATAGCCTGCTGCTTCTCCTGTTCAATATGCTCACGGGCGGTAGCCATGAGCTGTTCCTTCTCGGCCTGGGCCTGAGACATAAAGTCATCATGAAGCTTCTGCCCAATCTTGTTGGCCTTATCAACAATCGCAGTCGCTTCTGCACGAGCGTCAGCCAGCTGCTGTGCATACTGCTTCTTCAGCTCCTCGGCCTCCAGGCGGGTCTGCTCCGCAGAATCAAGATTATTGATGATACGGTTACGACGATCATCCATGACCTTCAATAACGGTTTGTAGCAGAACTTAGCTAAAATAGCTAACAGGATTATGAAGTTTAGGACCTGCGCAATAATGGTTGCATCAATATTTACCAATTCCCACACTTCCTTTTCTATAAAATGCTTCTATAATCAGGGGTATCGGGACTCCTGGTTATCAGCCTACAAACGGGTTAGCGAATACCAGAACGATCGCGATAACGATGGCGATAATAGGCATGGATTCGATCAGGCCTACAGAGATGAACATGGTAACCTGAAAGTTAGACGCCTGTTCGGGCTGACGTGCCATGCACTCAATCGTCGTGCTGGTAACACGGCTGTTGCCCAGCGCTGCGCCAAGAGCCGCGCCAGCACCAATCAAACCTGCAGCAAGTACAGAAGCTACTACCATAAGAGCATTTTCCATTTGTAAAATCTTCCTTTCTCTTAATAAAAAATAATAAATTTTAACCGGCCACAACTGTCAGTATCAGCCGTGGACAGCTTTAAATACAGGGGCTAAGGCCACAATGGTCAGCATCGTGAAGATAAAGGCCTGTAAAAAGCCAATGACAAGGCTGAATCCAATCCAGATATCAGGAACCAGCCACGGGGTCAGCCTGTTCAGGACGACCAACAGGATTTCACCGGCCAGGATGTTACCGAACAGACGGGCTGCCATGGTAATGGGACGGGCGAAATCTTCCAAAAGATTAAGCGGGAGCATGACCGGCGTCGGTGAGATAAGGTGTTTGAAATATCCCAGTCCATGACGGGCAACACCGATGATATATACCAGAACGGCAACCATAATCGACAGCCCCAACGCCACGTTAATGTCGTTGGTAGGCGAAGTGAAATGTACGCCAACGGCAGGCAGCATACCCAGTTCATTGCCCACAAAGATGTAGAGGAACAAGGTGATGATGAACGGAGTCATCATGCGGCGTCCCTCAACGCCCATGTTCTTTTCCATCAGATCTCCCAGCCAGTCGATGAACATCTCCACAACATTCTGTACCCCCGAGGGAATGAGCTTACGCTGACTTGTAGCCGCCGCTACAATAAGGATTACAATCACCATCGTAAGCCAGGACATATACAGTGTCTGCATATGAACGGTGGTACCTAAAAAATCGATTTTCTGAGGTAAATAATGAATAATCTCTGGACCCATATTATTCTCCTTTCCTCACGGCCCTCAGCTTACCTTCTTCTGCTCCTTCCGGCCCGTGAAAATTAACAGATTCAATACCATCGCAAGGTGCATCAGCGTAAATACGATGAGCATCCATACGATTCCGGCATTATACCTGAAAACCAGGTATAGCATAACCAGTGCCAGAGCAAGGCGTTTCACAAAATTCATGAACACACGGAATTTAAGTTCCGCCTCTGACATCCTGTTTAAGCCCTTCAGTACGCTTATCACAAGCAACAGTGTATCCAGCAGGCTCCAGACGACTCCGGCCCCGACTCCTGCCAGCGCAGGTTTTGCCAGCAGGACGACAACCGCGATCACCGCCGCCGCTATATAAACCTGGCGCCTGTAAAGTCTGGCCAGTGCCACGACAATCTCGCTTCTGTCCATTCCCTGAAAGCTGACCATTTTGCTCCTTGTGCGCGGGAACATACCCTGAAGGCGATTTTATACCGTACAGACAAAATCGCATCCTCCGGGCAGACTCCACCCAAAATTTCACCAATAATTCACATGTATTTTACAATAAAATTGACAATTTGCCAACACCTTTTTAAAAAATATGCCAGTTTTTTTACTCCGATTAAAAAACAGCGTAATGAGTTTTACAATCCGTCATCCTTCTTCTTTATGACGGATCGCAAAAAGGCGGCGGCATCGTATACTCCCGTATACATATAACACACCCGGTCAGAGGCTCCCTGTAAACTCCTCCGGAGGTTCCACAGGAAAACCTTCCGCCGACAGCACAGCCCTCACGATCCGTTCGCAGGCATGGCCGTCCCCGTAAGGATTCACTGCTTCCGCCATGGAACGGTAATAGGCAGGATCTTCCAGCAATCTGCAGGTTTCTTCCCTCACCACTTCATACCCAGTGCCTGTCAGGCGGACGGTTCCCGCCGTCACCGCTTCCGGGCGCTCCGTGGTATCCCGCAGCACCAGCACCGGTTTGCCTAACGCCGGCGCCTCTTCCTGGATGCCGCCGCTGTCCGTCAGAACAATATCCGCCCGGGCCATCAGGTTGGCGAAAGGCTCGTAATCCATGGGTTCCGTCAGATATACCCGGTCCGTCCCGGCCAGTTCTTCCTGCACCACTTCCCGCACTTTGGGATTTTTATGCACAGGGAAAATCGCAGCTACTTCCGGGTGCTGTTCCAAGGTTGTTTTCAGGGCCCGGTATACCTGCCGCATAGGTTCGCCCAGATTTTCCCGGCGGTGAGTAGTCATCAGGATCAGCCGTTTTCCGCTGCCCAGCGCTTTGGTAATCACCGGATCGTCAAACGCAAAATTTTTCTGCACCGTAGTATTCAGAGCGTCAATAACAGTATTACCTGTTACAAAAATATGATCTTCAGGCACATTTTCTTTCAGTAAGTTATTCCGGCTCACGGCTGTAGGGGCAAAATGAAAATCTGCCAGGGAACCGGTCAGCTTCCGGTTCATCTCCTCCGGATAGGGAGAATATTTGTTGCCAGTCCGGAGGCCAGCCTCTACATGCCCTAATTTGATCTGGGCATAATAGGCCGCCAGGGAGCCGGCAAAGGTAGTCGTGGTATCCCCGTGAACCAGTACCAGGTCCGGCTGCGCCGCCCCGATGACATCCTTCAGGCCCAGCAGCGCTTTTACCGTAATATCATACAGCGTCTGCCCGCTGGTCATAATGTTCAGGTCGTAATCCGGCTCAATGGCAAACAGGCGCAGTACCTGATCCAGCATTTCCCGGTGCTGGGCCGTTACGGCCACAATGGGTTCGATCATATCCGGGTGCTTCCGCAGTTCCAGCACCAACGGGCACATCTTGATCGCTTCCGGACGGGTGCCAAACACCGTCATCACTCTCAGCTTTTTCAAAACAAGGACCTCCTCCTCAGTTCCTGTTTCTGCATTCTTTTTAAAATATAACTGCTAAAAAACACAAACAGAATTCCCGGCATCGTACCAAAACGTTACAGCGGCGCCGGGCAAATTGTCCGCACTGTTTACGGGTTCCGCAAAATCCCGATTTTCTTTGCCCCAATCGCAACGGCTATCGTGATCACAACGATCACGGCCGCAGCCACATACACATTGGCCATGGCCAGCACAAACGCCCCCAAGCTCAGGATAATACTGATGGCATACATCAGCAGCACTGCCTGCCTCTGGGAAAGCCCCAAAGCCAGCAGCCGGTGATGCAGATGTCCTTTATCCGGCTGGAAGATGGGTTTTCCGTTACTGTACCGCCGCAGGATGGCAAAAGCCGTGTCCATGATCGGCAGTCCCAGCGCAACCGCAGGAACGATCAGCGCAATGGTGGCCGCGCTCTTCACAGCGCCGAATATAGCGATGGACGCCAGTATATACCCAATAAACATGCTGCCCGTATCCCCCATAAAAATGGTTGCGGGATTAAAATTATAATGGATAAACCCGAAAATCCCCCCGGCCAGGGCAGCCGTAATCGTCGCCAGCGGGTAATATCCCTGATGGATGGCTACCAGGATAATAGTAATGGAGGCAATGCCGGACACACCGGCCGCCAGCCCGTCCAGCCCGTCAATCAGGTTCACCACGTTGATAAAACTGATGACCCAGAAAATCGTAAAAGGAACGGACAGGTAATCCAGGTAAAAATACCCGCCCAGCGGATTGTTCAGCCATTCGATCTTAATGTCAAAAGCCACCAGGATACAGGCAGCCAGGATCTGTCCCAGCAGCTTCACTTTGGCTGGCAGGGAATATTTGTCATCCAGTATCCCTACGATGACGATCCAAGTGCCCCCCAGCAGGATTCCCATTAAATCCCTGGTAACGGGCAGACTGCACACCACCGCCAGCAGAAAAGACAGATAGATTGCCAGTCCTCCCAGCCGCGGCATGATCCGCGTATGCACTTTTCGTTTATCCGGTTTATCCACTGCCCCGATCTTAAAGGCCAGCTGCTTTACATAGGGCGTCAGCAGGAAACTGGCCAGCAGGGCAATGGTAAATGCTAAAATATACAACCAACAGACCTCTGTCTTTCTTATTAAATAATGAAACACCTTACCGCTGCATCCTCTTTTCTTTTCAAGCAGCATAAAGGCAAGGAGAATCGCACAAACTCATTGAGCCAGCGTTTCTCTGTTATTTTTCTGTGTGATCCAGAATTTCCACCTGCATCCCGGATGCAGCCAGCATATCTTCCGCCAGCTTGTCCGGATAGGGATCTTTATATACAATGCGTTCAATCCCTGCATTGATCAGAATCTTGGTGCAGACCACGCAGGGCTGGTTGGTACAGTACAGAGTCCCGCCTTCCACAGACACCCCGTGCACCGCCGCCTGGACCACCGCGTTCTGTTCCGCATGGATCCCCCGGCACAGTTCATGGTTCTTCCCCGAAGGCACGTGCAATTGTTCCCGCAGGCAGCCAACTTCCGCGCAGTGGGGCATCCCTTTGGGAGTTCCATTATATCCCGTTGCCAGGATCTGCTTATTTTTCACGATGACCGCTCCCACGCTGCGGCGCAGGCAGGTAGAACGCTTACTGACCACCTGGGCAATCTCCATAAAATAATGGTCCCAATCCGGCCTTAATTCTTTGTTACTGCTCATTTCCATCCTTCATTCCGCCGTCCACATTTTAACGGCATAAATAATACGCTCTTTCTTCTCAGGCCAAAGCCGTTTCGCCCACCTGTCCTGCTCCGCCAGCCTGGCCAAAGGAAGTACTGGTTAAATCCTTACAGCGTGCCGAACACCCGGTCCCCCGCATCGCCCAGCCCGGGCAGGATATAGGCTTTTTCATTCAGCTCCCGGTCAATGGCAGCCGTATAAATTTCCACATCCGGATGTTCTTCATTGATTACTTTGATCCCTTCCGGCGCCGCGACCAGCACCATCAGGCAGATATTCTTCAGTCCTTTTTCCTTCAGCATGGAAATAGCCGCAGCAGCAGAACCGCCGGTAGCCAGCATGGGATCCACCACGATACATCTGGCGTCCATCTGCTTGGGCAGGCCGCAATAGTATTCCACAGGCTTATGGGTTTTCGGGTCGCGATACAGCCCGATATGTCCTACATGGGCATGGGGGATCATCTCCAACACGCCGTTCAGCAGCCCAAGCCCCGCCCGTAAGATAGGGATGACGGTCACTTCCCCTTTCAGCCGGACACCCGTCATCTTTTCCAGTGGGGTCTCGATCTCAACAGGCTCCGTCTCCCAGTTTTTCGTAACATCGTAGGTCATCAGGGAAGCAATTTCCCCTAACAGCTCCCTGAAATTTTTGCTGTTACAGGTTTTGTCGCGCATCATAGTCAGCTTGTGGGCGACCAGCGGATGATTTACTACATGTACGTTCATGGTCAGGACTCCTTTCCGTGGTAACATCTGATTGGATAATTATAATAGTATTGCTTTATTCATAATATTGCTCCTGGGAACAGGCTGCTGCATGCGGCGCTGCCTGCCAGGAACCAGTAAGGAACAGCCGCCAGGCAGCATTCCCTTAAAAATACCTGGCCCGTTCTCCTCCTATAAGAGGCGGACGGGTACGGGCCGCCGTCAACACGGCATTCCCGATGCATTTCACCGACAGACGGACAGGAACTGCCACCCGTTTCAGGTGCATGCCGATCAGGGTCTGCCCAATATCCATTCCCAGATCCGCGGTAAGGCTTTCCACCACCACGGGACGGGCAAACAGTTCATATGCCTTGCTGGCTGCGCTGCCACCGGCTTCCGGAACAGGATGGACCGTCACCTCGGCCAGCCCTAACCGTTCCATGGCGTCTTCTTCCACCACCAGCGCCCGATTCAGATGCTCGCAGCACTGGACCGCCAGAAAGAGACCGTGCTTCCGGGTCACGCCAAGCAGCGCTTTCAGGATCGCTTCTGCCGTCTCCGGCGAGCGGGCCGTCCCGATTTTTTCCCCCAGCACCTCGCTGGTACTGCAGCCCAGTACAAAAATACGTCCCGTTTTCGGCTGCGCTGCCGCAATCAGTTCTTCCGCAGCAGATGAAACTTCTGCTGCCAGTTGTGTAACATCCATTTCCCTGTCCTTTTATTTCTCAATCGCCATAATTTTATCTACCCGGCGCTGATGCCGTCCCCCTGCAAATTCCGTATCCAGCCAGGCATCCAGGACCATGGTCGCCAGTCCCGGTCCCAGGACCCGTTCGCCCAGGCACAGCACATTAGCGTTATTATGCTCCCGGCTCATGGTTGCGGAAAACACATCCCCGCACAACGCCGCGCGGATCCCCTTCACCTTGTTGGCCGCCAGGGACATCCCGATGCCGGTACCGCAGACCAATATACCCCGTTCCGCACTGCCGTCTGTGATCTTCTCACAAACCTTCAGGGCGAAATCCGGATAATCGCAGGAATCTTCCGTGTAGGTTCCCACATCTTCAAAATCAATCTTCCGTTCTTCCAGATGCTGCTTCAGCGTTTCTTTCAGGTGAATCCCGCCGTGATCGCTGCCAATCGCAATTTTCATAACGCGCCTCCCCATTCATTCCGAAACGAAATTTTCCTTTTTCCGGGCAATCTTCCCCGCATCCTGTGCCAGACAGGCGCAAGGCCTTCCACAGTTTCATGGAAGCGCAGATTGTTTGCCTGCACGGTTGCCAGACTTCCTTACTTTTGCCTATTCAGTATATTTTATCATAAAACGACCGACTATACCACTGATAGTTTTCAGAAGTAACAAACTTAAACGTTCTGACGGCTCAGTTGTCCGCCAGCATTAAAAATTCAGGAAACACTTTTCCGCTCTTCACCGTAACGCAGTCATCTTCCGCCAGCAGGATCTGGTAGCCCGCCGCTTTCCGCAGCCGGTTCATCACTGCCAGTCCCAGCCCTCTTTCATCCACGCCCATGCCGATAATAAACTGCGGGGTCAGGCGGTCGAAATCCCGAAGCAGTTCATATAAATGCTCCGCAAGATCCGACTTGCCTTCTCCCCAGGACAAAATTTCCAGTGAATGTCCCCGTCGCAGGCTTCCTTCCAGCCGTGTTTTCACTGCGTCATCACACAGGATACCCGCGCGCATTCCCTGCTTACAGGCATGTAACGCCGCTTCCGCCAGGCGCTGCGCCGCCTGTTTTCCCTCATACAGATACATAGGGGCCTGGGGCGCATAGTGACGATATTTCATTCCAGGCGCTTTGGGTCGCAGGGCCGGATTCCCGTTCAGGGCCGGGTCGATCTCCACGGCCCCTAACCGTTCTTCCAGCATCTCCCGGGTAATTCCGCCGGGCCGCAGAATGGTGGGAACAGGAGACGTCGTATCTACCACGGTGGATTCCACCCCGATACCGCAGTTTCCGCCATCCAGTATGCCCGCAATTTTGCCCTTCATATCCTCTGCCACATCGGCGGCGTTGGTGGGGCTGGGTTTTCCGGAAACATTGGCGCTGGGCGCCGCAATGGGGCAGCCTGCCGCCCGTATCAGGGCCGCAGCCACCGGATGGGAAGGCATGCGTACCGCCACTGTGTCCAGGCCTGCCGTCACCGCATCCGGCACGATTTCAGACCGTGGAATTACAATGGTCAGGGGCCCCGGCCAGAAAGTTTCCATCAGAGCCCGGGCATTGGCATTCAGTCCTCCGGTAAGAGTCTCTATCTGTTCCGGATCTGCAATATGCAGAATCAGCGGGTTATCCGCCGGCCGTCCCTTAGCAGCGAAAATTTTCGCCACCGCCTCCGGGTTGAGCCCGTCAGCACCCAGGCCATACACCGTTTCCGTAGGAAACGCAACAACTTCCCCCGCTGCAATCAGAGCGGCCGCTTCCGCGATCGCCGCTTCCGGATCCTTTTTTAATTCCCAAAACTTCGTTTCCATGCAACAATCCCCTGTCATATCACACACTGCAAAAAATCTGCAGTTCAACATAATTTAATCACAGTCCCGTACCAGACAGTCTTCACCGCCCGGTTTCTATTTCTGTAACTTCTTCACCCATTCCGCTTTTACGCTGCCAGGCCTGGCAGCAAACACCATACGGTCGATTTCGGCGTAATCTTTCGCCACCGCCGTTACGGAAAAGCCCTGCTCCCGGCACAGCGCAGCCACCGCCTCCCCCTGGCCGATCCCCACTTCAAAGGCAGCCAGTCCGTCCGGTTTGATATGTTGCGCCATGCCGACCGTAATATTCCGATACGCATCCAGTCCATCCTGCCCGCCGTCAAGAGCCAGCCGGGGTTCCTTCTGTACATCCCGGGCCAGCGTCCCGATCACTTGCGCCGGAATATAAGGAGGATTGGATACCACGATTTCAAACTGCGACTTGGCCGGAATCCGCGACCAGAAATCAGACTGGATGAACCAGGTCCGGTCCGCAACGCCCAGCGACCAGGCATTCTCTTTCGTTACAGCCAGGGCTTCCGCAGAAATATCCACGGCAAGTCCCCGGCTGCCCGGCAACAACTTTAATAAGGAAAGCAAAATCGCTCCGCTGCCCACGCCGATATCTAAAATGTCAACAGTATGGCCGGCCGCTTGTTCCCGTCCGGCATCTGTGTTGCCGGCAATATCCCACGTCCCATCCCCTGCCGGACGATCCGCCGTATTTTCTTCGTTCGATTCCTGCTGCCCGGCAAATACCAGCCCGGCCCGTTCCGCAGTCTCCGCAGCCACGACTGCCCGCGCTTCTGCTTCCATCTGCCAGGCCGCTGCCTTTGCCGGATCCGTTTCCGTCTGCATCTTCTCAGCAGACACAGCTTTCACTTTTTCTGCCGCAGCTTTTGCCTCTTCCGCCTTTTTTCGCCAGAAAGCTTCCTTTTCCATCTGAATCAGGGACTTTCCTGTAAGGCAATGGACCAGCTTTTCCACCAGCAGTTCCGTTTCCGGACGGGGGATCAGTACGGCAGGCGTCACCTTAAACTCCCACTGCAGAAAGGTCTTGCGCCCGATGATATAGGCCAGCGGTTCCCAGGCGGCCCGGCGCAGCACAAACTCCCGGAACTTTTTCAGTTCTTCCGGCTGTAATTCCTGCTGCAGTCGCATAAACAGGTCGATACGGCGGCAGCCCAACACGTCGCAAAGCAGTACCTCTGCGTCAAGGCGCGGATTTTCCAACCCCTTTCCCGAAAAGTACTGCTGTGTCCATTGCAATATTTTACTGACAGTCCAAACGGCCTGTTCCATTTTATTTCACCTGTTGTAATTTTTCTGCCTGGCTGGCTGTTACCAGCGCATCCAGTATTTCCGAAAGATCCCCGTTCACAACCGCGTCCAGCTTATGCAGCGTCAGGCCGATGCGATGGTCGGTGACCCGTCCCTGAGGATAATTATATGTACGGATCCGCTCGCTGCGGTCTCCTGTTCCTACCTGGCTCTTCCGCTCCGCCGCTTCCGACTGCTGCTGTTCCTGCTGCTTCTGTTCCAGTATGCGGGAGCGTAATACCCGCAGGCATTTTTCCCGGTTCTTCAGCTGGGACTTTTCATCCTGACACTGGGCTACGATGCCTGTGGGGATGTGAGTCATTCGCACGGCAGACTCTGTCTTGTTCACATACTGCCCCCCGGCTCCTCCGGCACGGAAGGTATCGACCCGGATATCTTCCATGCGGATATCCACGTCCACTTCTTCTGCTACCGGCAGCACCGCCACCGTACAGGTGGATGTATGGATCCGTCCCTGGGATTCCGTTTCCGGTACCCGCTGCACCCGGTGCACGCCGCTTTCAAATTTCAGGCGGCCATAGGCTCCCGCTCCGGAGATCTGGGCCACTACTTCCTTGAAGCCTCCCAGCTCCGTAGGGCTGGCGTCCATCAGTTCCACAGACCATCCCATAGTATCCGCATAACGGTTATACATACGGAACAGCACTTCCGCGAACAGAGCGGCTTCTTCCCCGCCGGCCCCTGCGCGGATCTCCAGAATGACGTCCTTGTCATCGTTGGGGTCGCTGGGCAGAAGCATCAGGGTCAGCTTCTTTTCATATTCCTCCAGCTCGGGCTTCAGCGTTTCCGCTTCCTCCCGGGCCATCTCCGCCAGTTCCGGGTCGCTGTTTTCTTCCGCCACCGCCATGTCGTCGTCAAAGAGCGTTTTCTTTTCTTTATACTCCCGCCAGACAGTTACAATTTCCTGCAGCTTCGCATGGGCTTTGGCGTATTTCAAATATTGTTCCGGGTCGGAGACCACGTCCGGATCGGAGAGCTTTGCCTCCAGATCCAGATATTTTTCCTCTACCCCGTGTAATTTTTCTAACATGTTTTTTCCTCACAGGAAACCACCGGCACAGCTTCCGCTATAGCCGGCGCCTTCAGCGCAATGGCGTCCGGCACTTTCAGTTCCACCTTCTGCAGCTCTTCTTCCGGCAGCACCGCTTTTACGGAAGCGATGGCAACCTCGATCATCTCGTCGTCCGGTTCCCTGGTGGTAAGCTTCTGCAGCAACAGTCCCGGCATGATCATCCGGTGCACCCAGGGCTTGTCGTTATTCTTGCCGGCAAAACGGATCAGCTCATAACTGATGCCCGCCACTACCGGCATGAGCAAAATGCGGGACAGGATGCGTTCCACCAGGTTGGGCCAGCCTAAAAAGGCAAAGATAAAGATGCTGATGAGCATGACGATCATCAGGAAGTTGGTGCCGCAGCGGGGATGCAGCCGGGGAAACTTCCGCACGTTTTCCACCGTCAGGGGCAGGCCCGCCTCATAGGTAAAGATCGTCTTATGTTCCGCCCCGTGGTATTTAAAGACCCGCTGGATATCTTCCATGGAAGATATGGCAGCGATGTAAACCAGAAAGATGCCCATCCGCAGCAAACCTTCCAGCAGGTTCAGGACCAGGCTGCTGTTTGTCCACTGCTGCAGGTAGCGCATGGACCAGGTGGGGATCGCTATAAACAGACCTACTGCCAGCGCCACCGACACCAGCATGGTAAGAGCCATTTCTTTGTCATCCATCTGCTCGTCTTCTTCACCGGAGACCTGAGCGGAATAGCTGAGGGCCTTCATGCCCATCACCAGGGATTCCACCAGGGATACTACACCCCGGAGCAGCGGTTTTTTCAAAATCGGGTACCGGTCGGAAATGCTGTTGACAGGGCGAACATCCACATCAATGGAGCCGTCCGCTTTCCGCACCGCCACCGCTACGTCTTTGGGGCCGCGCATCATCACGCCTTCGATGACCGCCTGCCCGCCAATACTTAATTTAGCCATAGTTATTCTTATCTCCAATCAACCTTCGTTGAATTTGTGTAAGGATAACTCTGATGAAACGCATTTGCACAAGCGCCGGAAGCGTTTTACAACTGCCGGGGCATGCGAATAAATCAGCGCATCCTAACGCGGCGGCCGGAGATTCTTGTTTGCCCAGCCGCGTGTAAAAAAATATCCCTGAATACAACTACAGCAGAGCCTAAGCTCTGCTGTGTGAGTTGCTTTTATTTGCTTTCTACATTGTAACGCTTGTTGAATTTTTCGATGCGGCCGCGGGCTGCTACGTTGCGCTGCTGTCCGGTGTAGAACGGATGGCATTTGCTGCATACGTCCACGCGCAGTTCCGGTTT
>DDQB01000089.1 GCA_002342505.1 Acidaminococcaceae bacterium UBA2453 | reverse complement strand
GGGCGGCTTCAACAAAGACCGGATGGATAAAGACGGAAGTCAGGGCAATAAGTTCGGCGGAAACCGTCAGGGTAATCGGAATAACACCCCCGCAAAAAAACAGGCTGCCGCATTTGAAGAAATTCCGCGTGGTAAAGAAAGCAGGGAAAAATATAATAAGAAACATGAAAAACAGGTAAAGGGGTCCTATGCATCCCGCGACAGCCGTCCTATGCGCAGCGCGGATCATATGCGCCCTGTCAAACATATGAAATCAAAATCCGGCGCTCCCGTGCGAAACGAGCAGCAGGCCGCAGTTGTTCGTCCGACCATGGTACAGATTGCAGATTCTATTAATGTGCAGGATTTTGCAAAAATGATCAAACGGGAAGTGGCTGAAGTCATCAAGAGCCTGTTCCTGTTAGGCGAAATGGTAACGATCAATCAGGATATTGATTTTGATACAGCGTCTCTTGTCGGTAATGAATTTGGCGTGGATGTACAGCCCCTGCCGCCGGAAGAAGATCCTACCGAAATTCCGGAAATTGAAGATGATCCGGCTGAACAGGTGATTCGTCCGCCGGTCGTAACCGTAATGGGGCATGTAGACCATGGCAAAACTTCACTGTTGGATGCTATTCGCAAAACCCATGTTACCGCCCGCGAAGCCGGCGGTATCACGCAGCACATCGGCGCCTATACTGTAAACGCCAGCGGCAAGAAGATCACATTCCTGGATACACCGGGTCACGAAGCCTTTACTGCCATGCGCGCCAGAGGAGCGCAGTGCACCGATATTTCGATTCTGGTGGTTGCGGCTGATGATGGTGTAATGCCACAGACAGTTGAAGCGATCAATCATTCCAAAGCTGCCGGCGTGCCTATTATTGTAGCAATAAATAAGATGGATAAACCGGCTGCAAACCCAGAGCATGTCAAACAGCAGCTGGCCGAAATGGAACTGATCCCTGAAGACTGGGGCGGGGATACCATTATGGTTCCTGTTTCCGCCCGTTCCCACCAGGGCATTGATGATTTGCTGGAAATGATCCTTCTGGTTGCGGAAGTAAAAGAATTGAAAGCGAATCCCAAACTGCCGGCTCACGGAACAATTGTCGAAGCCAAGCTGGATAAAGGCCGCGGCCCTGTTGCCACCGTACTGGTACAGCGCGGTACATTAACGATTGGCGATTATATTATTGCGGGTACGACCCACGGACGCGTCCGCGCGCTTATAAATGATCGCGGTGAAAAAGTTCGCAAAGCCGGTCCTTCTACGCCTGTAGAAGTATTGGGGCTGAATGAAGTGCCGCAAGCCGGCGATATCCTGGATGCGGTTGACGAAAAGACAGCTCGCAGCGTTGCGGAAAAACGTGTCGCAAAAGCAAAAGCAGAACAGCAGAAAGCTGCCAAAGTATCTCTGGATGATATTTTTAGCCGCATCAAAGAAGGCGAGCTGAAAGAATTGAATATTGTTGTCAAGGCTGACGTACAGGGTTCGGTAGAAGCGCTGTGCGCATCCCTGATTAAGATTCAGAACGAAGAAGTTAAAGTTTCCGTTGTTCATTCCGGTGTTGGCGCTATCAATGAATCGGACGTTATGCTGGCATCTGCCGCCAATGCGTTGATCATTGGGTTCAACGTACGTCCGGATGCCAATGCTCGTAAGCTGGCAGAAACAGAAAAGGTCGATATCCGTCCGTATCGTGTCATCTACGACGCGATCAATGATGTTGAAGCGGCTATCAAAGGTATGCTCGCACCTAAATTTGAAGAAGATATCATTGGACGGGTAGAAGTCCGCCAGGTCATCACGATATCGAAATTGCTGATTGCCGGTTGCTATGTAACGGAAGGAAAAGTAACCAACAGCGCAAAGATCCGTGTTGTACGCGATGGGATCGTTATTGCCGAAGACGAAATGGAATCCCTGCGTCGTTTTAAAGATGACGTGAAAGAAGTTGCTTCCGGTTACGAGTGCGGTATTACCCTTGCTAAATTCCACGATATCAAAGAAGGGGACCAGTTTGAGGTATATGTAATGAAAGAGGTTGCTCCGGAATAAGGGCAACGAATAAGGTGAATTATGGCAAGATTACGAGTTGAAAAAGTCCAGGAAGCAATTCAACATGAAATTTCAAATATGCTGCTGTTGGATATTAAAGACCCCAGAATTAAACTGGTTACAGTGACAGGGGTCAATCTGACAGACGATATGAGCCAGGCAAAGGTTTATGTCAGCCTGTACGGATCTGAAACAGAGCAGGAACAGGCCTGGCAGGCTTTGAATAAAGCCAGAGGTTTTCTCCGCACGGAGATTGCCAAACGGATCCGGTTGCGTTTTGCGCCGGAACTGATTCTTGAAAAAGATACTTCCTGGGAATATGGCGCTAAAATCGATAACCTGCTGCGGCAGATCAAAGAAAATGAAGGAACGGAAAATGAGTAAAATCTGTACATTAGCAGAAACAGGCGAACTCCTTAAAAAAGCAGAAAAGATGGTTATCGTCAGTCACATCAGTCCTGACGGCGACACATTAGGTTCCTCTCTTGCCCTGATGCACGCCCTGCGTTCATTGGGGAAAGAAGTAATTATGAGCGTAGACGATGATATTCCCGCGGTATATTCTTTTTTGCCGGGAATCCGGGAATATCGGCGCTTTACGGAAGGAGAACGGATCGAGGCGGATCTTTTAATTGTAATAGATGCAAGTTCCGCAGATCGTGCAGGCAACGCGATGGATGTTGTGCAAGCGTCATCCGTTTTGAATATTGACCATCACAAGACCAATACTTATTTTGCCGATTACCTGTATCTGGATTCTTACGCGGCGGCAACTGCAGAAATAATTTACAGCCTGTTGCAGGAAATGGATATTGCAATCAGCACTGATATCGCTGTCTGTATTTACGAAGGCCTGTATACGGATACCGGATCCTTTAAATACTCTAATACAACGTCCAAAACTTTGAAAACAGCAGCAGATCTTCTGCAGTATAATGTAAATCCCAGCTTTATTTCCGACAATATGGAGATTAAATCCCGCAGACAGGTGGAAATGTTAGGGGAAGTGTTAAAAACCCTTACTTTCCTCCATGGCGGCAAAGTTGCCTATATAGAAATTGCACCGGAACTTTACGATCACAATATTGATACCGATACATTTATTTCTTATCCCCGTTATATTGAAGGGGTAGAGATCGCCCTGCTGTTTAAACAGACAGAAGAAAATCTTACACGGGTCAGTTTCCGATCCAAAGAGACTGACGTATCCAAAATTGCTTTTTCTTTTGGCGGCGGAGGACATCAGAAGGCATCCGGCTGCAGTATACATGCGCCGTTAAAAGAAGCAGAAAAAACAGTTCTGAAAGCGATCGGAAAATTATATGAATGACGGAATCCTCAATGTTCTCAAACCGCCGGGAATGACCTCTCACGATGTGGTCAGCCGGATAAGGCGCATTTACCATGTCAGGAAAGTCGGGCATGCCGGAACTTTAGATCCTGACGCAGCCGGTGTTCTTCCGGTATTTATCGGCAACGCTACACGACTGTTGGAATATTCTGTGACCAAATCCAAACACTATCGGGCAGAAGGTGTTTTTGGCGTTCGAACTGATACCGGCGATGACAGCGGAAATATACTGGAAAGAAAACCTGTTCCTGCGTTTACATCGGAGCAGATGGAAAAATGCCTGGAACGTTTCAGGGGAACGATCCTGCAGATACCTCCTATGTATTCCGCCTTAAAGCACAACGGAAAAAAGCTCTACGAATATGCCAGACAGGGAATAGAAATCGTACGCGAACCACGGCCTGTTGAAATTTTCAGACTGGATCTTATTCAGTTTTATCCTCCTCATTTTTGTCTGGACATTGTTTGTTCCAAAGGAACTTATGTACGGACATTGTTGGAGGATATTGCTGTTTCACTGGGAACCTGCGGCTGTATGACATTTTTATTGCGGACCAGCGTCGGGGCATATGACATTGGGGATTCCCACACACTGGAAGAAATAGAGGAACATCCGAATGAATTTCTTCTTCCCGTGGAAACAGCCGTTTCAGAAATGCCCGTGTTATGTGTTAATCAATTACAGGCTTATCGCATCACAAACGGGGTTAAAACAACGATAAAAGATACATTGCCCGGCACATATCGTCTGTATTGCCAGAATCAGTTTCTGGGCATCGCATGCGCTGAAGAGGAAATAGTCCGCCCATTAAAAATACTGACGCAGGTCAATCGTCCGGAAGCAATGGTTATGTCTGATTGAAAGTATTATGGAAATTATAAAGCATTTATATTTAAGCAATAAAGAAACAGAACAGTTTAAAAAGGCGCCCTGCGTTATCGCAATGGGGACTTTTGACGGGCTTCACAAAGGTCACAGGGACGTGATTGATGCTGCAGCTGCTTACGCGCATTCCCACCAACTCCGCCTTGCTGTGTTTACGTTCAGTAATCATCCGTATGCAACGATTCGCCCGTCTGCTATACCGCAGTCTTTGCTGTCCCAGGAAGAAAAGCTTCGAATGCTGAAACTATGGGGAGTCGATCTGTTGATAGATATACCGTTTAACAAACAGCTGTCTCTTTTGTCTCCCGAATCATTTTTGGATAAGCTGAAACAATTCAACTTTGTCTGCCTTGTATGCGGAAGCAACTTTTCCTATGGTTTTCATGGCAGCGGTAATATGGAGTCTTTAAGCCAATATGCAGAAAAACACAATATAGATCTCATCGTCCGACCGCTGTTGGAATATAAAAATAAAGCCATCAGCAGTACAAGGATCCGGCGAGCCATCGCGGACGGTAATTTGCGTGACGCCGAAAATATGCTGGGACGTTTCTGCAGCGTCCAGGGTATTGTTCATAAAGGCTTTCAACGAGGCAGAACGATTGGATTTCCTACCGCTAATCTGTATGTGAATCGAAATGGTTCCGCTTTACCGCCTTCCGGCGTTTATGTGTTACAGGTCAGAGATGGAGATAAAAAATATGACGGCGTCGGGAACCTGGGAATGAATCCTACCTTTGACGATGTAGTCAGGGAAGTGTTGGAAGTGCATCTGTTTAAGTGTAACGAAGATCTATACGGACATGTTCTTGAAGCTTCTTTCTGCCGTTTTTTAAGAAACGAAAAACGGTTTTCTTCAATAGAAGAACTGAAGCTTCAGCTGAAGAAAGATAAGGCAGAGGCGCTCGCATGGCTCTCATCACAAAACAGGGAACAGTAGTTTTGTATGAAAAGCTTGCGATGCAGCATGAAATATTTTTGTGAAAACAATTGATTTTTACGGGTTTATATGCTACAATACGTTGGTATCCTAACCGGAACTAAGAAGAGCGCATCTCCAACGCCTGCCTGGTTTCGGCCGGACAATAAATTTTTATGGAGGTTTGTTACGATGTTAACAACAGAAGAAAAACAGGCAATTATCAAAGAAAACGCGCGTCATGAAGGCGACACCGGTTCCCCGGAAGTGCAGATCGCAGTTCTTACAACTCGAATCGCTGCGCTTACGGAACATCTGAAATCCAACAAAAAAGATCATCATTCCCGTCGTGGTCTGCTGAAAATGGTCGGTCAGCGTCGCGGTCTGCTGAACTATCTGCAGAAGAAAGATATTGAACGGTATC
>DDQB01000049.1 GCA_002342505.1 Acidaminococcaceae bacterium UBA2453 | reverse complement strand
TGCGACGCCTTATGAAGGCGGTACCACCCGGGCCACACAAATTACAATTAACCAAGGCAGAACACCGCATACAGCGGAACCGATTTAATATTATTCTCAAAGCCGAAGTTTTTTTCGGAAATGCGAATAGAGTAAGCCGGTTCGTACAGCTTCACGTATTCATTCAGGCTGGCCGCGCCAACGCGCTCGCCGCTTTTCACTTCTATGGGAACTACTTGCCCGTCCAGCACAATAATAAAATCAACTTCTTTTGTTCCTTTTTTATTTCTCCAGAAGTATGGCTTCCATCCGGAACGAACCAGTTGGGTGTTAACATAGTTTTCTGTCATACCGCCTTTGAAATCAGAAAGCTCCTGTTCCATGAAAAAGACATCTTCCGCGCGGATATCTTTCTGTGCGCAGAGCAGGCCCGTGTCGGAAAGGTAAATTTTAAAATCATCTATGTCTTTATAATTCTCCAGTGGTTTCATGATTTGTTCTTCCCTGTATATTCTGGAAATCAAATTGGCAGAAACAAGCCATTCAATCGCATTTTCGTACTCGGCCGCCCTTGCTCCGGTTTTAAGAAGCTTGTACTGGAAGCGTGTGTTTTTCTTTGAGAGTTGCACCGCCACGGTTCCGTATGCCAGCCGCGTTTTCTTGATTTCATTACTGCTTTCCTGATACTTGCTCATGTCGTCCAGGTAATCCATCTGGATGGTTTCCAAAACATGACGGACCTGCGTGTAGTCCTGCGTATCAACAAACCTTGATACCGCTTCCGGCATGCCGCCGATGACAAGGTACTGGCGATACAGTTTCAGCGCTGCTTCATGCAAAGCCGCCGGCATTGGGGAATTGTTTGTGTAACCATCGCGGATACGTTTTGCGAGATCTGCTTCATCCATGGCGTACAGGAATTCTTCCATATCCATCGGGTACATAGTGAAACGATCCACCTTGCCAACCGGAAAGGCAAATTTGCTGCGGTTAACGGCAACGCCCAAAAGGCTGCCCGCAGCAATTACATGATACTCCGGCGCTTCTTCGCAAAAGTACTTTAAAGAGGTAACGGCGCGTTCGCAAAGCTGTATCTCATCAAAGAAGATCAATGTATTTCCTTTGGTGATCGTCTGTCCGCTGATGTGCGATAAAAGAGGAAGAAGATAGGATGGGCTGATATTTTCTTCAAAAGTTGCCGCAAGCGTTTTACTGGTTTGGAAATTGAAATACGCTACATTATCGTAATGGTTTTTGCCAAACTCCAGAACAGCGTAGGTCTTTCCAACCTGTCGTGCCCCTTGGACGATCAGAGGTTTCCTGTATTTGTCGGTTTTCCATTTTTTAAGATAGGAAGAAATTTTGCGGTACATGTACATGGCCTTACTCCTCATTCGGATTTTAATGTAATTTTATTATAATATATTGCGGAAAATAATGCAAATTTTATGATTAAAATAACACTAAATCACAAAAATCTTTTATCCCGTTAAATTCTGATTGAATGATTGCCGTTATTATGTTTATTATAAAAAAACAGCCGCAAAATCTACGGCTGTTGAAGTAAANNAATCCCGATTTCCCGCACATGCATCTTTTCCTTCATCCTTGTTTTGATGACGGTTTACGCATTCCTATAATATTTCATGAACGGGCAATATTTCAAACGGATCCCGCCAGCGCTTCATCCCTGCGGAAACAGTACCCGTATACGACAAGACGGAAAATCCAGTCAACGAACATGGCGTACCATATCCACAATACGTCTTTATGCCAGGAAACGATAAACAGGTACGCGAGCCCGACGCGGAACACCGCCATAGCGAAAACAGCCACCTTCATGGTAAACGCGGCCTTGCCGACTGCGCGGAAATAATTGGGCAGCAAAAACGCCACCGGCCAGATGATCATAGCCGCGGCATGTGCAAAGATGAGGCCTTCCGCCAGCAGGGACGACTGCGAGGACAGATTATAAAGGCCTACCCAGAAGCTTTTGCCCGCGATCATGACCGAACAGATGACAGCAAGGAACGCGTAATTCAAAAACAGCAGCCTGCGGACATAATAACAGGCCTGCGCCGGTTTGCCGGCTCCGTAGCACTGCCCCGCAACCGTAATCATGACCGCCCCCAGCGCATTCCCGGGCAGATACAGGTACGTCGCAAGATTTGACGCTACCGCATAAGCGGCTATGGATGCTGTGCCCAGCGTAGAAACCAGGCTCTGCAGCAAAATTTTCCCCAGATTGAAAAGGCCGCTCTCAACACCGTTCGGGATTCCAATCGAAAGAATCTTTTTGATAATTTCCATGTCCGGCTTTATCTCTGAAAGATTACGCACCCTGATCTTATCTCCAAAACGCTGGAGGCAATATACCATAAAACCAGCGGCTGCCATCCTTGCAAGCAGCGTAGGCAGCGCAACGCCCGCCACGCCCATATGGAGCCAGAAAATACAGATTGCGTTGCCCACAATGTTAAGCAGGTTCATGCCCAGGGACGCCAGCATGGACAGCCGGGTGTTTCCCGCCGCCCGGAATACCGATACCGCGGAATAGTAAACCGCCAGAAACGGAAAAGAAGCTGCCGTAAAGGACAGGTATTTTACGGCATTATCCATAACGTCCCGGTCAACCTGCCCGAAAATCAGCGCAAGAAGGGAGTCGCCTTTGGCTAAGAAGGCAGCCGATACGCAAAGCAGTACCGATGTGGTAATAAAAAAGAGCTGTCCCCCGCTTTTGCCGGCCAGCCGGTAGTCTCCGCCGCCAATGAACTGAGCGCACACAACGGTTCCTCCCGCCGTAAGGGCAAACAACACCTGTATCACCAGATAATTCACAGAGTCAACCAAAGATACGCCGGACACCGCGGCTTCCCCTATATACGCTACCATCAGCACATCGACCATGCCTACAAGAACCGTCAGCAACTGTTCTATAACCAGCGGCCACAGCAGATGATACAACTGTTTTTTACTAAACAATAATTCAGTATCGGATATTTTCACAGCATCACCATTTAGTTAAAAGTAAATGCCTCGCCATCTTCCGTCATTTCTTTTCTGCTCAAGATCGGGCTTAAACATACGATATAGTTTCTTTATGAAAAAAATGGCGCCTTACTGCCGCAGAAAAATCTACGGCTG